>JAJQDJ010000161.1 GCA_021202205.1 Erysipelotrichaceae bacterium | reverse complement strand
CCTTCTCATTTTTGAGAAGGGGAATGTCACCAAATCTTAACTTAATGACATTGCACTTTGAAGTGATCTTTATTTATTAATATATTGATATTGCATCGAATTACTTATCTCTTCAGAAGGAACGCCCAATTTATCAAGAATACGATAACTAAATTTCAATGCTGCTGCTGGGCCTCTTCCTGTAATAATATTTTCATCTACACAAATAAGTGTATCACGATACTTTCCTGAAGGGATTTGTAATTCAAATCCTGGTGAACAAGTAAATAATTTATCTTTTATGACTCCCGCTTTTTCTAAGCAAATTGGAGCAGCACAAATAGCTGCAATTAATTTGTTATTATCATTATAGTGTTTTAAAACATCAATGACACGTTTGTCATCTCTTAATGATGTTGATCCTGGAAGTCCTCCTGGTAATATAACAACATCTGCATTATACACATCATCATCAAAAACCTTATCCATCTTAATTTCAATACCATGTGATCCCTTTACTGTAATAGAATCCATTCCTACCATGTCAATAGATACTTGAGCTCTTCTTAACACATCGACTGGTGTTAATGCTTCTACTTCTTCAAAACCATCTTTAAATAATGCAACTGCTTTCATTTTAATTCCTCCTTACCATTCTAACATACTATCTCTTTGATCAACACTATTCAAAGCATTGATTAATTCTTGAATACTTACTAATTTTTCATCTGTTCCCTCTTGATCAGCAATCATAGCACTATTTTCATTATCCATGAGTGACATATGAATAACATCATAAGTAATATGTGCATTCACAATTTCATAAGTAACTTCATCTGTTTCATCATTCTTTTTTTCAATTAAATCCCCTGTTAATAATAATCCATAGGCATAATGCGTTGCCTCATTAGAAGAATTACGATAAATTGTTTCATCAGCACCTGGTCCAAGTAGTTGAATATACTTCGTGAATGTTTGATCGTTTGTAAGTGTATAATCCCCAATTGTTGTGCCTGCGATAACCTTGACTTCACATTCAGTGTAAGATGTCGTGGATTTATCAGTTGAAATAGAGTCCTCATAGGAAGCTGCAATATCAATATCTTCTTCAACAAGACTAATTGTATAAGATACATCTTCATCACTAACTGTTTCATCTTGATCAAATGGTTTGATAATCAACAATGCGACTACCAAAAACACAACAATAAAAATACCTGTAAACAAAATCTTCGCTTTTCTTGTTAGCCTCATATCCTCACCACTTTCTTCCTTTTTATTTTAGCATGTTTTTATACTTTTAACAATCGACTACACTTTTTTTCATAAATATGATAAAATATTTTCACAAAGAAGGTGACACCATGTTTAATAAACCACAAATCGATAAAAACAACAAAATGTTTGCCTATATTACATATACTGTTATTTTAGCATTTGTAATCTTTAATTATCAAACCGTTTGGAGTGCTTTAACTTATATATTTTCATTAGCGACACCTTTTTATATAGCAATTACTATTGCCTATCTTTTAAATATGCCTATGAAATATATTGAAGAATTCTATGAAAAATATATTAAAAAGAAAAATCTAAGAAGAGGGCTGGCTTTAGCCACAACACTTATTTTAGCTTTTTTAGTTATTATTTTATTTATTTCATTTCTTATTCCTAGAGTTATTGAAAGTATATCTTTAATTATTGGTAATATTTATAATTATTCTAATCGTTTGGTTACTTTCATTAATGAAACATTAGTAAGTCTCAATATTAATTATGCTATCAATTATGAATCCATTCAAGAAACACTTAACAACTTAGACCTTACAAGCTTTATTCAAACAAGCAATGAAAGTTCAGGCACATTTGATTTAATTGTACAAACATTTGGTTTCTTTAGTGTATTTATTAATGGTATTACTGCATTTATTATGTCTATTTATTTATTATATAATAAAGAAAGCCATATTCGTCAATTAAAGAAAGTTGTGACTTTCTTTATAGGATACAAACGTTCACAAAGATTATTTGAAATAGGTGCAGAGGCTAATCATTATTTTAATGGCTTCATATCTGGTCAATTACTAGAATGTCTCATATTGGGCATCATGATGTATGTTGACTTTAGAATTATAAGTATACCTTATAGTGAATTATTAGCCTGTATAATTGCTATTGCAGCTTTAGTACCAATGTTTGGATGTTATGCCTCATTTGCGATTGGATTTATTTTAGTATTAGCCATTGATCCTATGAAAGCTGTAGCATTTTCTATTGTATTTTTCTTGATTCAACAAATCGAAAGTAATATTATCTATCCAAAAATTGTAGGCGACGCCGTAGGACTTTCTGGTTTATATGTATTATTATCATTGATTATATTTGGTAATCTATTTGGTTTCCTTGGCTTACTCATTGCAGTCCCACTGATGGCTCTTATCTATGCTGTTGCAAGCCGTGTTATCAACATTTCACTTTATCGAAATCATATTGAGGTTACTGATAAAATCATAAAAAAAATAAAAGACGAATAAGGAAGATATTGATTCATCCAATATATTCCTTTTTATCTTGAATTAAACATTTTATATCTGTCTCATTTTTGATTTTGCCTGATACAAGTTCAGCTGTCAGTTGATCCAGCTTGCCTCCAGTTGACTGACCAATGATTTCAATAATAGAAGCTGAACGTTCACATTCAATATAGGTTGGTAATAACTTAATGATAGTTTCAGCTTTTCCTTCAATTCTACCTTCTATTTTACC
Organism: Erysipelotrichaceae bacterium; assembly: GCA_021202205.1. Lineage (GTDB taxonomy): Bacteria > Bacillota_I > Bacilli_A > Erysipelotrichales > Coprobacillaceae > JAJQDJ01. The sequence goes on along the minus strand of JAJQDJ010000161.1, from coordinate 879 downwards.
TTCGATTTTACCTTCATTTTTAAACTTTAAATTTGATTGTTTAATCGATTCTAACATGTTACATTTACCTCCATTTTTCATCTTTTGCAAACACAACGTAACAATTTCTTTCATGCCAGTGATAGTACCAACTAAAATGGCTACATCATCACTTACTCCATCAAATGAATCATCAGAAATATCAGTTCCTCTATTTTTTAATAATTGAGTTAATCTAATCAAATCTTGATTGTCGTTATTATGAAAAAGGTTCTTATCCAGATCATACAGATTATAAACCTTGATTTTAAAATTATTAACAATATTTTTAAAATCATCAGGAATATCAATCAATTCAAAAAGTGATTTTGGTTTTGTCCAACAACTAGAAGAAGTACAAAGAACAATAGTAATGATAGGATTCATGATTTTTTTGTTTTGATAATCAATGAAATACTTACACCAATCATATAACCATATTCTTAGAACTTCATCGCCTTTAACACTACTTTCATTTTCTATACCCAACAAAAACGAACTATTGTTAGCAAAACATGTAGCTAGCACATCACGATATCGATTTAAAGATAAATATAAATCACCATTCGGTATAGCTGTTGACATATCTGTATTTTGATTCAACAAAACATCTGTAGATGATAATTTCTTTATTCCATGAAATAAGGTACCATTCACAAAATCAGAAAGATGTCCTTCATCTCGAAAATATTCTTTAAACAAGGCATCTTGACTTGTAAGAATATGTGACTTTAAATGAATTTTTCTTTTTCGATATTTAACCTTTTGTCGCATAATTTTACCACCATTGACAAGAACTTGAATAAATAAAGGTAGAGTCAAAAGTTTATGAAAAACTATGAAAAATTAAAAATATGTGCT
>JAJQDJ010000018.1 GCA_021202205.1 Erysipelotrichaceae bacterium | reverse complement strand
ATGTATAAATATATACTGTATTATGTTCATTATAATAATCAGTATCATCATATTTTGTTATGTCATAAAATCGTGAACCATTATTCATGCTATGTCCATAAATAATAGTATTATCATCACTAAAGTCACCATTATTGGTTTCTTCAACAAAAATACATCCAGCTGTCAAATACTCATGATCAATACTTGTACGTAAATATGTATCATTGTTTTCCCCTTTTAAAATAGGTTCATCAACTTCTGTATCTGGTATATAAATCCAACCAATAACATCTTCATTTCTTTCTAAAAGTGTATCAAAATCGATAACCCTTGTTAGCGGATCATCATCCTCAGTTTCTACATATTCTTCAATTAATGAATCTGTCTGATCCTCTATTTTCTTATAATTTAAATATATTTGAAGTAATTGATATATACTATAGCAAAACACGCACACACATACAACTAATAATATTCTTCTAATCCATTCTTTTAAATTTCCCTTTTTCATATGATTCCTCCATAACAAAAATATATCTACATTATTTAATCATATACAATTCAATGTTTATTGACTTCATTTTATCATAAATATATTCATATTAAAACAAAAAAAGGGGATTACCCCTTATTCTGGAATACTATAAGTTATAGAAATAACCTCATTTTCTTCAATAATAAATGCTATTTGTGTATCACCACTAGTATATACATACTGTGTTCCACTTGCTTCTCCTTCACCATAGGCAGCTACCATATCATCATAAGATGAACCAATAGCAATGCCCTCAGCAGTTTCAACTGTATCATCTTTTAAATCAATCAAAGCAACTGTTTCATCTTCTCCTTCTGGCTTAGAAGTTTGAAGCTCAAATCCACTATAATAATAAGTAATATCATATCCATCAAAAGCACAACTCTTAGCTTCAAATGTATCAGTTGGATCACCTAAAGCTTCTAAAACTGTATCAGCATCTTCTCCTAACTGAATTGTTGTGCCATTGACTTCAAAAACATATCCTGTTGATGAACTATCATCATTACTTGATGTATCACTTGAATCACCGCTACTACATCCAACTAGTCCTAATGCTAAAACTAAAGCAATTATACATTTCTTCATTCTATTCTTCCTCCTCTGTTTCATTTGGATCTGTTCCTCCATATGATTTTAAATAACCATATTCTTCTAATTCGTAAAGTTGATCCTCAAGCATGGCATTATATGCTTCAATTTTTTTGTTCCAAACAGCTACATCTTCTTCGTTATCACGATGATCTTCAAGATCATAAGCCTCTTTTAATATTGAAGCAATATATGAACCTTCTTTTTCTGCACCATAAACATTAAGATGCAAACCACCATCATATGTATCTGTTGACATATCAATGCCTTCCTCTTCATTATCCATACAATTTATATAAATCAAATCATGTTCATTAGCATATTCAACAATTTGTTCATCCCATTCATCATACCATACAGGATAAATAGAAGATGATTTCATCAAAACAAATTCAATACCATTATCTTCACAAAGCTGACGCATCTTATCCAAATATTCCATACTCGTTTCAGGTAAAGTATAATCAGATAATATCTGTTTACTTGGCTCAGTGGTCATAGCTTTTACCCCTGCATTCATTAAATAACCATTATGATTTGTTTGCTTTTCTTCATTTAGTAAATAATAGAAATCATCGCTTGTTAATTCACTCCATCTAGAATGATATCTTAGAATAGGAAAAATATAACTTAATAATGATTCTTCTTCCGTCATTGAAGCTAAAATAGCATTAATTTTTGTTAGTGATAATGGCATATCATCCAAAACCATACGATTATAAGCTTCATTTTGTGGTTCACCATAATGTAGTGCAGTAACATTATAAACAATAACTTTTGGTGTTTCATATTTAAGCGTATCTTCTAAAATATAATATGAATGCCAAGCTAATTGCTGTGCATTACCTCTAATATATGATTTAATACCATAATTTTCCCATATCGCAATAGGTGAAATATTTTCATAAACTTCACAATCGCCTATGAAAATAACATCATTATCATGCTCATTATCATAATAATCACCTGTTAAATTTCCTTCAAAAACACTTGTCATATATTTTGGTTGTAATAATTCTTGAAGGAAAAAGAATGTTGAAACGAAGATACATATAGATATAACTACAATTACTATCTTTTTTAGTTTCTTTTTCATAAAACCTCCTAGAATTGATTGTATATGAATGAGGTTGCATCATAACCAATTCCATATACTCCAAATATAACAATAACAAAAATAAGAACATAATATAAAGCAAACTGAACAACAGGTTTTTTCTTGCTTATATAATCTCTTACTTTAACTTTTCTTTGTAACAAGCTAACAGCTAGTAATATCAACACTCCTACTATAACTATAATATAATCCTGAATTGTTAAACCTAGTTGTAACAATGAACCATTAAGCAATTGTCCAATATTCATTTGTGTAAACATTCTACCTAACATTTGAAAAGCTAAGCCAACATCACCATAACAATCAAATATTCTTAAAAAGCTAACCAGCAAGAACGTTCTACCAACTTGGAACAAACGATACCAGAATTTATTTGCTACATCAAATCGTTCATGGAACCAATGATAAAAAGGATGTAATTCCTGTGATATCAATAAAACAATTGCATTGCCAAGTCCCCATGCAATAAAACTCCAAGCAGCACCATGCCAAACACCTGTTAAAAACCATACAACAAGTGTGGCTAAATAAACAGGAATACGCTTACCTATAGCATCACCAAATGTCTTACGTGACCATTTAGATAATTTAAGCATAGGATTGCATACTGATATAGGATAAAAAATATAATCCTTAAACCATGTACACATTGTAATATGCCATCTATTCCAAAATTCTGATAAACTCTTTGAAAAATATGGGCGATTAAAGTTTTCTGTTAACTGAACACCAAATAATTCAGCAACTCCTATAGCGATATCTATACCACCTGTAAAATCACAATATATATCTATTGAATAAAACATTAAACCTACGAAAACAAAAATTCCTGTAAATTCATCTGGTGAAGAAAAAATTGTATTGCATGCAATCAAAATACGATCGGCAATAACCAATTTTTTAAAATATCCCCAAATAATTCGTTGAATACCGTAATATATCTTTTGATTATCAAAAGGATGATACCCATACAAAGTTTTTGACATTTCATCATAACGACCAATTGGTCCTTGAATAAGTTGAGGAAAAAATGATGTAAACAGGGCAAATTTCAAAATATTTCCTTGAGGTGGATATTTACCACGATAAACATCAATAATATACCCCATGGACATAAATGTATAATAGGAAATACCAAGTGGTACTACAAAACTAAAATAACCCAAATCCAATTGGAATAGTGCATTAATATTAGAAATAACAAAATCAGCATATTTAATAATACCTAAAATGCCAAAATTAATAAATAATGCTAATAATAACCATTTCCATAATTTTGCTTTATTTTTAGCTTTGATATCTTTCTTCTCTTGACGCGAAAGATCTTTTTTATGTAATTTTAAATATTCTTTATTTTCTTTTTGCTTTTCGCCAATAATTTTTGCGATTGTAAATGTAGAAAATG
>JAJQDJ010000204.1 GCA_021202205.1 Erysipelotrichaceae bacterium | reverse complement strand
AAAGAAAGAGGTACCCTCTCATTTGAGGGTACTTCTTAAGTTCATGCCATTGGGATACTTGATAGAGGCTGGGTTATTAATATGCCAGATGGCGTTCCACCAGCTGTAGCTAATTCATTTAATTCATTAATACCTGCATTTATTATTGTAATCATATTCTCACTTGTTAGATATGGTTTCTCTTTAACAAGGTTTGAAAGTTTTAACCAATTTATCTATACTATATTACAACAACCTTTATTATCACTTGGAGCTAATCCATTAGCATTCATTACTTTAATCTTCTGTTGCTCATTCTTCTGGTTCTTCGGTATCCATGGTGGTCAAATTGTTAATCCTATTTTAACTGCTGTGTATTTACCATTGGCCACAGAAAACTTAGAAGCATTACAAAGTGGAGTTGCTGCTGCAGATTTACCTAATCTTATCACTCAATCTTGCTGGTTTGTCTATTCAAGTATTGGTGGAGGAGGATGTACAATTGGTTTATGTTTATGTATGTTCTTTTTTGCAAAATCTGCACGTTATAAACAATTAGGACGTTTAGCAATTCCAGCTAGTTTGTGTGGTATCAATCGTTTGGATTCCCTATTGTATTAAATCCTGTCATTCTTATTCCATTCATTATTACACCTATTTGTACATTCAGTACTGCATATCTTTGTACATATTTTGGAATAGTTCCACCACTTAATGGCGTACAAATTGCAACTGGTACCCCTATATTATTGTCAGCATGGATGACTGGTGGTGTTCAGATAATGATTTTGCAAGCCGTCCTCATTTTAATTAGTACAGCTATTTATTTTCCATTCTTTAAAACATTGGATAATAAAGCTGTAGAGGAAGAAAAAGAATTAGAAAAACAAAAAGAATTAGATGCACAAAATGCTTAAGGAGAGTAAAATGGCAAACAAACAAAATATTGTCTTATTTGTTGCAGATCAAATGCGATGAGATTCTCTTCATCATATGGGAAACGAAGCATCTATCACGCCAAACTTAGATGATATCTTAAATGAGGGAGTATCATTTGAAAATGCTTATTGCCAAAATCCCGTATGTGTCCCTTCAAGAAATAGTTTTCTAACTGGTTTCTATCCTCATACAACTGGTCATAGAACCATGCATTATTTACAAGAAGAAAATAAAACTAGTATTTTAAAAGAAATGAAAAATAATGGTTATGAAGTTATTTGGATTGGAAGAAATGATTTTATTCCTGGAGATAGATCCAAAGCTGATTATTGTGATATGTATTTTGATGGAATTCATGATTATGATACAAAAGATTCAACAAAATCATCATTTGTCAATATGGGTAATGAAAAAAAGAAATCTACAACAAATAAAAAGCCAAAAGATGATAATTATTATTCATTTTATATAGGAAAATTAAAAGATGGCAAAGAATATAGTAACTTTGACTGGAAATGTATAGAAAGCGCCCTTAATTACTTAGATAACAAAAAAAGTGATAAACCATTCTTACTCTACTGTACATTAACATTCCCACATCCTCCCTATGCATGTGAAGATCCATGGTATTCTTCAATAGACCGTTCTTTGTTACCTCAAAGAAGGCCTAATATTAATACTCTGAAAAATCGTGCTAGTATGTTATATGGTATTGAATCTAAACAAGGGTTAAGAACTTGGAGTGAAGAAAGATTCACTGAATTAAGAGCAACTTACCTTGCTATGGTATCTCGTTTTGACTATCAATTTGGCATGATATGTGATAAGTTAAAAGAAAAGAATTTATATGATGATACTAATATTATTGTATTTTCAGATCATGGAGACTATACGGGAGATTATAATATTACAGAAAAAGTACAAAACTGTTTTGAAGATCCTATTTCTAATATTCCTTTAATCATTAAGCCATCAAAGCAATATGATGTTGTTCCAAGAAAAACAAAAGCCTTAGCAGAATTACTAAATTTACCAGCAACGATAGCTGATATAGCAAGCATAAAATTATCCTATACCCAATTTGGAAAATCATTGATGCATGTGGTTGCTGGTGATGATACTCATAAAGAAGCTGTTTTTTGTGAAGGTGGTCGAATTCATGGTGAAACTCAATGTATGGAAGGTGGACATAGTCCAGATTCACCATATTGGCCTAGACTTTCTACACAATCACAAGAAGGTCCAGAGCATACCAAGGCAGTTATGTGTAGAATTGGAAATATCAAGTATACTCTTCGTTTATACGAAACTGATGAATTATATGATTTAGATAATGATCCATATGAGCTAACTAATGAAATTGACAATCCTAAGTATCAGAATATTATTCCACTTTTTAAAGAAAAAATCTTAGAATATTATATGAGCACTACTGATGTTGTTCCAATGAAAGAAGATATAAGATAAATTATGAAGGTAAATAGATATGATTAGTATCTTATATATGATTATCGTTTTAATCGCTACTTGCTGTGGAGCCATTGCAGGATTAGGCGGAGGGGTTATTATTAAACCATTATTCGATCTTATTGGTTTTCATAATGCATCAACAATTAGTGTATATTCTTGTTTTGCAGTTTTCACTATGTGCATTGTATCAATCATCAAGCAAATGAAAAAAGGATTTAAGTTTGATTTTCATATCATTGTATATATATCTTTTGGTTCACTTGTTGGTGGTATTGTTGGCGAGAGAATATTCAATACAGCTACTGCTTCTATGCCTAATAATATAGTTAAAGCTATCCAAGCATGTCTATTAGGAATAATTTTAATACTCATACTGTTGTATAATTTAAACAAAGACAAAGTAAAACATTATAAGATTCATGGTGCTATTCCAACATTCTTAATAGGTATGTTTTTAGGAACTACTTCTATCTTTTTAGGAATTGGTGGCGGACCACTTAACGTGTCTTTATTAATGCTGCTATTCTCTTATACTATGAAAGAAGCGACTGTTTATTCTATATCAACTATATTTTTCTCTCAATTATCAAAAATAAGCATGTTAGTCATGGGTGGAACACTCTTTACATATGATTTATCACTTATTCCTATTATATGTATAAGTGCTATTGTTGGAGGATATATTGGTACCCAAATCAATCAAAAAGCTAACAACAATCAAATTGAAAAGATATATAATGTTTTAATGATTGTATTACTGTTAATATCTAATTACAACTTTGCAACAAATATGTTCATGTAAAAAGCGCGATACTTAAAAAGTGTTTACAAAACAAAATGTAAACACTTTTTTCATTTCTTCTTAAATAACCAAATTTTAAAATAATCAATCTGTAATCTTTATAATCTTACACGTATGTTTTTTATGGTCTTTAGATTGGCTATCTTTTTCATAACTAATACCAGCAATAAGTTATCTTTATAATGCTCTAGTACTAATGGATATTTTTTATCTAATATTTGGTCAATAGCTGTCTGAACATCTTTGTTCCACTTGAGTTCGACTAATAATGCTGGTTTGTCATCTTTTGGTATAAATGCTATATCTGCAAAACCATATCCACTAGGAAGTTCACGTACGGCTGTATAGTAATCTTTGGCTGTAATATAAGCTAAAAAACCTCATTTGCACCGTGTGCGTCATTAAAATAAAAAAATATAAAACCTCATTTGCACCGTGTGCGTCATTAAAATAAAAAAACATT
>JAJQDJ010000103.1 GCA_021202205.1 Erysipelotrichaceae bacterium | reverse complement strand
CCTTCTCATTTTTGAGAAGGGGAATGTCATCAAATCTTAACTTAATGACATTGGGATTACCTCATTTTTATATTGAGCCAAGTAATAGCCAGCTTAAGCATCCACATGTAATAATAAATACAATGGCATATGGTCCAATCAAATAAGCTGCCAAAGCTTTATTCTTTTTAAATTCGTCTTCTACTTCAGTAGATATCATAATAAGCATAATCGTTGCCAAAACAAGATAAGGAATATCTAAAACACCTAATACAACAAGCATTGAAATCATTGGTAAAGACATAAACATGAAAACCATGAAGCCTATATATATAACCCAAAGTATTCCCCATAAAGTTAATGCTATTCTTTTAAAATTGTTATCAATCCATTGAGCCATATAGTACCTCCTCGTACCTATAGTATACCACAAATAATGAAAACGACAAGCAAAAAAAAACACTATAGAGAAGAAGCCAAGGCATTAAAATAATTTTCGATACCATCACTTATAGATACCTATAGTTTTTTCTGATATTTGCTACTCTTGAGTTGTCCTCTTTCATTGCTATTCGATAAAAAGCCACATTCAATAAGAACACCTAGTGAAGACGTATTGCGTAAAATATAAAAACTACAAGAAGATATATTCTTTTGTGTTCCCGTGACTTCTTTCATACTTTCATGAATCATATTGGCTAGTTTTTTGCCTTCGCTACTATTTTGATAATAAAAGACTTGGGAGCCCCATGAATTGTTGGTAGCAGAGTTTAAGTGAATGCTTAAAAATATGTCTGGATGATAAGCATCTATAGCTAATGAGCATAAATACATATCATCTTGTTTTGAATAGTTATAATTGCGTTTTGTCATATCTTGATCATCTGTTCTGGTTAAGTAAACTGTCGCACCCCGTGATTCCAGTTCAGTTTTTAAAGTAAAACTAATTTCGAGATTAAGATCATCTTCATTGACACCACCGACACTTGCTCCATTATCAAGCCCTCCGATTACCTGGATCAAGTACAATAACTTTCTTATCTAAAGTTTGTATTTGCTCAACTTGAATCACAGGTTTATATAAAAACGCACACAATGCCAAAACAATAATAATAGAAGCCATTTTTTTCATATGATCACCCTATTTATTATATGCTTGATTGATGGCATTATTCATCTCTTGTCCCACCAACAATTAATGCCATAAGCATCACACCTACAAACACACCACCATTAAAGGTTATAAAATAACTTAACCAAAACATTCGCATCCCTCCAATATATTATAAGGAGAAATGCTTAATTTTATGTATGATTAATTTGTTTTTTCAAATCTCGACCAATTGTTAGTAACATTGTAATATAACAAGCACTACCACCAATAAAATTACTAATAGCCTCACTTATAAACACACCATCAACACCAATAAAGTGAGGAAGTATAATTGTTAGCGGTGCGACAATAATCACCTTCCTAAAAATCGAAAAGAAGACTGCTTGCTTCGATTTACCAAGTCCCACAGCAACAGATTGTCCACACATTTGAAATGACATCATAAAGAAGCCAAAGAAATACAAACGTATCGCATGTGCTCCATCAGCAACTATTTCAGTATTGTCTGAAAAAATACTAATATATACTTGAGGAAATAATGTGACCGATAACCAAACAACAAGCATTAAAGCTAAGGCTGAAATTGTTGTAAACTTAATACCATCAATCACACGTTTATATTCTTTTGCACCATAGTTATATCCTAAAACTGGCTGACTAGCATTGGCTATGCCTTGGCCAAACAAAGACGTTACCTCTCTTATAGAATTAATAATAGTCATAATCGCCACATATAAATCTCCACCATAGATCTGCAATGTTGAATTACAAACAATACTTACAATAGAATTGGTAATGCCCATCATAAATCCAGCTGTACCTAAAGAAAAAATTCTTTTAACATAATGCCACTTCAATTTCATACAACTAATTCTTAATTTTAGAATAGTACGTTTACTAGTAAGAAACTGAAATGTCCAAATAGCTGATAGCAGCTGAGAAAAAACAGTTGCCAATGCTGCACCACTGACACCCATATCAAAATAAAAAATAAATAACGGATCCAATATAATATTCGCTACTGCACCTAATAATACAGTCATCATACCTATTTTAGCAAAACCTTGGCTATTAATAAAATAGTTTAATCCTAACTCTACCAATACAAACAAAGTACCAACCAAATAAATGGACAAATAACTATTCGCATATGCAAACGTTTCATTACTGGCACCAAAAGCCCATAATACAGCTGTCTTAAAAACATAAAAGAAAATCATAATAATAAAAGCAAAAATCAATAATAACGTAAAAGAATTCCCCATAATAACTTCGGCTTCTTCATTATTACCTTTTCCCCTAGCAATAGAACATAGCGGTGAACCACCCATACCAAACAAATTCGCAAAAGCTGTAATAATAGTAATAACAGGTAAACATATACCTAGTCCACTCATGGCTAATGTGGCATTGCTTCCAATACGACCAATATAAATACGATCAATAACATTATATAAAACATTAATCAGCTGTGCGACAATCATCGGTCCTGCTAAAGATAATATATGCTTAGATACCGATCCAACCGCAAAATTATTCTGATTATCATTCATTTTCCTCTCACCTCTTAACTATTATAATCCCAACTTTAATATTTTAAAAGAGGTTTATTCAAGCTCTTCATTATCTATAATAAATTAATTGATTTAGTATATATCAGTGTGTGGAAATGAAACTCAACGTTGTTACGAGTATTAGTATACGATTAACGATTATAATTTCTTTTTTCTGAATGGTATTGATTGTTATATGAAAATATTTGGTTTTAAACTAAATATAAACGAAATGAATATTGTTTCAGAATTAATGAAAATGTATGAGAAATTAACTGAAGAGTGATTATAAATATGTATTCAACTATTGAAAAAGCTTGTTATTATGTTATAATAAAAATGAAAAAGGAACAACCGATAAGCGGTTTTACCCTTGGATTTTTAAGCAGAAATAACTACCTAAGGTTTCCAAAGAAAGGTAGTTATTTTTTTGCGTTCTTGCCTCCCTCAATAATCTTAAGAAATAAGTCAACAATGATTTTAACGACTACTAACATGATACTGACGATTGTCAGCATAATCATTATAATTTCATAATTTGTCATTATGATCACCTCCGTTTCATGTGTCCTACAAAAGACATCTATGTAAACAAAGGCTTGCGTACCTTTGATCTTACGACCAAGAATGTATAACCACCTATCCGTTAAAGGCAGTTCCATATTCTGCATTATAGCATAAATTGAACTACCAATATACTAAATTTGACATAATTTAATAGAATTTCAATTAACCTATTAACTAAGTTATCATTAATACTTTTTGATTTTATTTATCCTATACAATGTCTTCCCCATACTTAAGTTCAAAAAAAGAACATTTTTCAAAAATTTCAAAAAACACTCTTTTTATCATTATTATAACAAATTTAGAAAAATATAATTCTGAAGTTTATTCAACCTCTTCATTAACATAATTGTCAATGCAATAACCTAAAACACCAAACAAAAATGCACCTAACAAATAGATAAAATCATTATCTGATAAAAAATAATATACCACAAGAATTTGAAGTTTTAGGTATAAATTAATAAAAATCTCATAGTTATGTATG
>JAJQDJ010000215.1 GCA_021202205.1 Erysipelotrichaceae bacterium | reverse complement strand
CAAACATGTGGTTAGCCTATAGCACATATTTTTAATTTTTCATAGTTTTTCATAAGCTTTTGACTCTACCGTAATACTATAACACATCTATATGAAATTTGTATGACAAATGTTAAAAAATTGAGATTAATCGAAACTCTTTATTTCTTGCATAACAATATAGGACATTCATCATTTTTTGTATTATTTTAACACCAAAATATTGTTTTTAATAGTTTCACAATTAATAAAAATATGGTAAACTTATGAATATATATGGGGGTGTTTTTTATGGATAAAGAAATCAGAAAGAATTTTATTGAAAAAATTATTGATCAAGATTTAAAGGAGGGAAAATACACAAAAATAGCAACTCGTTTTCCTCCTGAACCAAATGGTTATTTACATATTGGACATGCAAAATCTATTTTATTAAATTACGGACTAGCTCAAGAATACAATGGTATTTTTAATCTAAGATTTGATGATACAAATCCAACAAAAGAAAAAACAGAATTTGTTGAAAGTATAGTTGCTGATGTTGAATGGTTAGGTGCCAACTATGATGGCGAAGTAAAATTTGCCTCAAATTATTTTCAAGATATGTATGAAGGTGCTATCAAATTAATAAAAAAAGGAAAAGCCTATGTATGTGATTTAAGTGCTGAAGAAATAAAAGAATATCGTGGCACTCTCACTGAACCAGGTAAAAATTCTCCTTATCGTGATAGATCAATCGAGGAAAACTTAGACTTGTTTGAAAGAATGAAAAATGGTGAATTTGAAGATGGTTCTAAGGTTTTACGTGCGAAAATTGATATGAGTTTTCCAAATATTAACATGCGTGATCCTGTCATTTATAGAATTGCTAGAATGACGCATCACAATACCGGAGACACTTGGTGTATTTATCCAATGTATGATTATGCTCATCCAATTGAAGATGCTGTCGAAGGCATCACTCATTCAATTTGTACTCTAGAATTTGAAGATCATAGGCCATTATATGATTGGGTTGTTCAAGAATTAGAATATGAACATCCACCTAAACAGATTGAATTTGCAAAACTTTATCTTACAAACGTTATAACTGGTAAACGTTATATTAAACGTCTTGTTGATCAAGGAATTGTAGATGGTTGGGATGATCCACGTCTTGTAACAATTGCAGCACTTCGAAGAAGAGGTTTTACTCCAGAATCATTAAAAGATTTTATGGAATTGGTTGGTGTCGCTAAGAGTAATTCTTCTGTTGATTATGCAATGTTAGAATATTGTATTAGAAATGATTTAAAACCAAAAGCTCCAAGAGTTATGGCTGTTTTAGATCCTATTAAATTAGTCATTGATAACTATCCAGAAGATCAAGTTGAATATTTAGATGCTCAAGTCAACATGGAAAATCCTGAACTTGGTGTTAAACAAGTACCTTTTGGAAAAGAATTATGGATTGAAAGAGAAGACTTCATGGAAAATCCACCTAAAAAATATTATCGATTATTCCCAGGAAATGAAGTTCGTTTAATGAATGCCTATTTTGTTAAATGTGTGGATTTCGAAAAAGATGAAAACGGAAACGTTACTGTTGTTCACTGTACATATGATCCTATCACAAAGAACGGTACTGGTTTTACAGGCAGAAAAGTCAAAGGAACAATTCAATGGGTTCCAGTTAAGCAAGCTAAAAAAGTAACTGTAAGATTATATGAAAACTTAGTTGATGAAGAAAAAGGTGTTTATAATGAAGATGGTAGCGTTAATCTTAACCCTAACTCAATAACTGTTGTTGATAACTGTTATATTGAACCATCTATCGAAGAATATAAACCAGGCGATTCTTTCCAATTTGTTAGAAATGGATACTTCTGTATTGATACAAAAGATTCAACTGAAGGTCATCCTGTTTTCAATAGAATTGTATCACTTAAAAGTTCATTTAAATTACCAAAATAGCAGACCTAGGGTCTGCTATTTTTATTCTTTATTCAATAATACAACACTTTGTGAAACAATACCTTCTTTTCTTCCAACAAAACCTAATTTTTCACCACGCGTTGCTTTTATGTTCACTTGACTAATATCACAATGAAGAGTAGTTGCAACATTTTGACGCATTTGCATAATATGCGGAGCCATTTTTGGCTGTTCACATAGAATAATACTATCAATATTGCCAATAGTATAGCCATTCTCCACCATCATATCATAAGTATATTGTAATAATATCATTGATGAAATACCTTTATACTTATCATCTGTATCTGGAAAGTGTTTTCCAATATCACCTAAACCCATAGCACCTATGATGCTTTCAATAATGGCATGTAACAACACATCTGCATCACTATGTCCTTTTAACCCTTTTTCATATGGTATTTCCACACCACCTAATATTAATTTTCTGCCTTCTACCAATTGATGTATATCAATAGATTGTCCAATTCTCATCATCATGATCACCTCTCAAATATTCTAACATAAAAGACTCGTCTTTTCATTATAATTATTTTATAGCTGGTATATAAATAGCTCCTATAACTTCATCATTCTCTAATACTTGAAAAGTATATACTGGCTGATAATAACCTTTAGTATCTTCATGATAACGTATACCTAGATATTTTATATTCATGGTATCTGGTACGTAGTTTAAATAATCTGTAATAAAATAACCATCACTTATCATTTGATATGCGTCAGAAGCTAACATGATTGATACTTCTTTATAAATATCAAAACTAACAACATCATAATTTATATAACTTATTTGATTATTGTTTATTTGTACATCAATAATCCCATTAAGAATGTAGTCACCTTTACTTTCCATATCTATAAACATCGAATACATATTATCTTCATAACTAAAAGTCGATTCTTCAGGTAAGAAAATACCTAATCTTGATAATAGTGATTTAACATTTGATGAATCAAGATTGGAAGATGATTCATCTCTTAATGTTCCAAATTGAAATGTTCCATCACTATAAATAGTGATGATTTGATTATCTGTAGAAGTATAAATATAAGAATCTTCACCTTCTTCTAAAGTATCAATAGAAGTATTAATATTATCAAATAATGTTTGAGCTATTTCATAACATTCATCCTGAGTAAAGGTACGAATAGTATATACATAATCATTATTATTTTCATTATCTAATTCATTAATTAAAGATAGCGATATATCTGACATGTTAATAATCTGATTATAGTTTTCTTTCAAATTACCTAATTCCTGTTGATGATATACAACAAATATAGAAGCAAAAACGATAATCGTTAATACAAGTGGTAATTGGGCTAAAATGATTTTCCATTTTGGCTTTTTATCTGTTTTGATCATATGACTATAAAGATAATGAAACAATGTAAACAAGCCATAACCTATCATACCACCAACAAGATTATTTAAAATATCATCCGCTTCAAATATACCTCTATGACTGATTAGCTGTGATGTTTCAATAAACAACGTAAGCAGCAAAGAAAACAAAGATGTCTTATAAAATCGACGCATCTTAACAGATACCAAAGGAACCAAAAAACCAATTGGCACAAACATCAAAATATTTAATATAATATAACGCCATTCAGATATTGAAAAGTTATTCCACGCATATTTATAACTACTTAATAATTGCAAACTTACTCCATAACTAGATGATTCTCTAGAAAACAATGTTGCAATAAATACAATAATCAAATAAATAGATAATAATATATATT
>JAJQDJ010000171.1 GCA_021202205.1 Erysipelotrichaceae bacterium | reverse complement strand
AAAAATTAAATTTTTTTCATCTTAATTCCACTTTCTGCTTGCAATTCGGGTATGTACTGCTATGAACTATACAGTCATTAAGTCATTTTCTTTATCTTTTAAAAGAGCATCAATTTTTTTAATGTAGTCATTAGTCAAATCCTGAATGTCTTCTTTACCGATTTTTACTTCATCTTCTGTTAAACCAGCTTTGTAAAGTTCGCTGTTAGCACTTCTACGAATATTACGCATAGCGACTTTGGTATCTTCAGCATATTTCTTTGCTTGTTTAACATAAGTTTTTCTTGTCTCTTCTGTTAATGCAGGAACATTGATACGAATCAAAGTCCCATCATTTTGAGGTGTTAAACCTAAATTAGCTTCAAAAATAGCACGTTCAATATCTTTTAAGCTATTTTTGTCATATGGTTTAACAACCAATTGACGACCTTCTGAAACAGAAATACCTGCCACTTGATTAAGTGGTGTCATGCTACCCCAATAATTAACTTGTACACTGTTAAGCATTGTTGGATTAGCTCGTCCTGTTCTTACTGTTGATAAATCATTTTTGAGAGCATCAATGGATTTATCCATTCTTTCTCTCGTATCTTCCAATATCAAATCTAACATATATTATTTTCCTCCTTTGGATATTGTAGTCCCAATGGATTCTCCATTGCAGGCGCGAGCAATATTACCATCTTCCTGCATATTGAAGACACATAAATCTATATCATTATCTTTACATAATGTGACAGCTGTTTGGTCCATAATATGTAAATCTTCATTAATAACATCTAAATAAGAAATATGATTATATTTCTTAGCCTCTGGGTTTAATTTTGGATCATCAGAATAAACACCATCCACACCATTTTTAGCCATTAAAATCACATCAGCATTGATTTCAGCAGCACGTAAAGCAGCAGTTGTATCCGTTGTAAAGAATGGACTACCAAGTCCAGCACCAAAGATAACAATGCGATCTTTTTCTAAATGACGTATAGCACGGCGTCGAATATAGATTTCGGCTACCTCTTTCATTTCAATAGCTGTTTGTAATCTTGTTTCTACGCCGATATCCTCTAAAGCATTCTGTAAAGCCATACCATTCATAACAGTCGCTAACATACCCATATAATCAGCATTAGCCCTTTCCATTCCAAGTTCACTACCAGTTTTTCCACGCCAAATATTGCCACCACCACAAACAATCGCAATTTGTACACCTAGTAATTTAGCATCTTTGATTTGTCGTGCAATATCAGCAACTGTAATTGGATCAATTCCAAAACCTTTTTCCCCTGCTAAAGCTTCACCACTTATTTTCAATAAAACTCTATTATACTTCTCCATTTATTTTCTCCTTTAGAAAGAAGAGGGCACAAAAGTGTCCTCCCCTATTGTTTTATCCATTCATTTGAGCAGCGACTTCTTCAGCAAAGTTATCTTCTCTTTTTTGCATACCTTCGCCAACTTCATAACGTGCGATTTCTTTAACTTCACCTTTACCTAAATATTGTTTAACAGTTGCATTAGAATCCTTAATAAAAGATTGATCAACTAAGCACATTTCTTTTAAATTCTTATTTAAACGACCTTGTACCATTTTTTCAATAATATTTTCTGGTTTAGGTTTAGCAGCTTTTGCATTTTCTCCAAAAGCTTGATTCTTTAATACTGATAATTCACGATCTAATACTTCTTGAGGAATAGCTGTTCTATCAATATATTTTGGATTAATAGCAGCAACCTGCATAGCAATATCCTTTGCTTTTTCTTCATCCGCATTGACTAATTTTACTAATGCAGAAATCTTACCACCCATGTGAGAGTAAGCTCCAAATACTTCATTATCTTCTTTTTCCATAACAACAAATCTTCTGAAACTTAACTTTTCACCAATTTTACCTGTTTTTTCTGCAATAATTGTAGCAATATCCTTACCATCTACAACAATTGCGTTAGCAGCTTCCAAATCAGCAGGTTTATTTTCTGCCACAGCTTTTGCAATATTAGCAACCAATTCTTTGAATTCAGCATTCTTAGCTACGAAGTCTGTTTCAGAATTGACTTCTACTAATGCAGCAGTATTTCCATCAATTATAAAAGCTGATAAACCTTCAGCCGCAATACGATCTGCTTTTTTTGCTGCTTTAGCAATACCTTTTTCTCTTAACCAGTCAAATGCAGCTTCCATATTGCCATCAGTAGCTTCTAAAGCCTTCTTGCAATCCATCATACCTGCACCAGTTTTATCACGTAATTCTTTTACCAATTTTGCACTAATTGCCATTTTCATTTCCTCCTTATTTTATAAAAAAGGATAAGACATAAGCCTTACCCTTTATTTTATGCTTCCGTTTTTGTTTGTTTAACTTCATCTGGTTTGCTTACATCAGCATTTCTGTTATTTCTAGGACGACCAGCATTTTTATATCTTGGTCCTCTTTGTTTGCTTTCCTCTACAGATGCAACAGCATCATTCATAGAAACTTCTTTATCATCTTCATCTTTGACATAAGCAACGGTCAAAGGTTCACCCTTTGCTTCACAAATTGCATCAGCCATTGCTGCAACGATAATCTTTACAGCTCTAATTGCATCATCATTTGCAGGAATAACATAATCAACTTCATCAGGATCACAGTTTGTATCTACTATACCAAAAATAGGAATACCTAATTTTCTTGCTTCTGCAACTGCATTATGTTCTACTTTAGGATCAACAACAAAGATAGCATTTGGTAATCTTTTCATTTCCTTAATACCACCTAAGTTTCTTTCAAGTTTAGCTTTTTCTTTCATTAAAAGAATAGCTTCTTTCTTAGTATAGTTTTCTAAAGATCCATCTTCTTCCATTCTTTCTAATTCTTTTAATCTTAAGATTCTTTTTTGAATAGTTTTAAAGTTTGTAAGTGTTCCACCTAACCAACGTGAATTCACATAAAAGCTTCCAGATCTTTCAGCTTCACTTTGCACAGCTTCCTGAGCTTGTTTCTTTGTTCCAACAAATAATACTTTTCCACCTTTAGCTGCAATATCCATCATAGCTGCATAAGCTTCATCAATTTTATCAGACGATTTCTTTAAATCGATGATATAGATACCATTTCTTGCAGTAAAAATGTAAGGTGCCATCTTTGGATTCCAGCGTTTTGTTTGATGACCAAAATGTACACCAACTTCTAATAACTTCTTCATTGAAATTACTGCCATGTAACTTCCTCCTTTTTTGTTTTTTCCTCCATTGTTTCTAACACAAACCACCTTTTAAGGCACACGATTTATGAATTCACAATGTGTGTATTTTTCATACCTTGTGTATAATAGCATAAAGCATTAAAAAAAACAAGTCTATTTCTTATTATTTATACATTTTCAAGAAGAGTATAAAGCATTTGATCATACGTATATACATTATTATTTATATAATAATAATTTTGACAATCTCTACGATATCTCAACTTATCATGTATGATTATTTTTTTATCTTTATCATTATTATAAGAATAGCATAACCTTAAATACATAGGTATGCTACGATAATAGATAATTTGTTGAAAATAGAGATAAGTAATAATAATGACTGTTTGATATCGAAAATAAAAGACAGATAAGATACATAATGATAAAATTGATAATTTTAAATGAAAATATAAAGCTGTTTTTAAATCAATAAAAGGTATGCGTCAAATAGCGAGGTGGGAGATCCAATAAGGTATGGTATGCTATATGGA
>JAJQDJ010000108.1 GCA_021202205.1 Erysipelotrichaceae bacterium | reverse complement strand
CTGCCCTCCAAATCAGCCCTCCCTTAATTCCAGTTTCATTTTACAATACGGGATGTATTTTTAATTAGCCAAAACTAACTTATTTTATTGACAAGTAAGAAAAAAAAGAGTATTATCTTCTTGAAGTTAAGATAAACTAACCAGCAGTTAGCAATTTCTAACCATTTAATGACAGTAATTGAATAAGAAAGGGTGATAATTATGCCATTAACATTCGCTACTATTGGTGAAGAAAATACGATAATTAAAGTCAGTGGTAATGGAGAAACCCGTAGATTTTTAGAAAACCTGGGGTTTATAGCAGGTGCTACAATTACTGTAATGTCAGCTATTGGTGGAAACGTCATTGTTGATATTAAAGGATCTAGAATAGCTATAAATGAGGATATGGCTCGCCATATCATGATTTAGGAAGGAGATAAAACTTATGAATTTAAGTGAAGCAAGCGTAGGCAGTACTGTAACTGTTGTAAAAATTGATGGTGATAGTGCTTATAAACGTCGTATTATGGATATGGGAATTACTAAAGGGACAAGCTTATATATTAGAAAAGTGGCACCTTTAGGAGATCCAGTAGAAATAACTGTAAGAGGTTATGAATTATCTGTAAGAAAAAATGATGCTCAATGCGTTGAAGTAAAATAGTTGATTGATTTCAAGGGAGGAAAAATGATATATGGAAATTAAAATTGCCTTAGCGGGTAACCCTAACTGTGGTAAAACAACCATGTTTAATGCCTTAACAGGTTCTAATCAATATGTTGGTAACTGGCCAGGGGTTACAGTTGAAAAGAAAGAAGGTAAATTAAAAGGTAAAAAAGATGTCATTATTACTGATTTACCTGGTATTTATTCTCTTTCACCTTATACTTTAGAAGAAGTTGTTAGTAGAGATTATTTATTAAAAGAAAATCCAGATGTTATTGTGGATTTGGTTGATGCAACAAATATTGAAAGAAACTTATATCTAACAACTCAATTAATTGAAACAGGTGTACCTGTTGTGATTGCATTAAATATGGCTGATTTATTAGCAAAACGTGATATTAAGATTGATATCGAAAGATTATCAATGGTATTGAATTGTCCAATTATTGAAACTTCTGCCTTAAAAGGTACGGGTTTAAATGAATTAATGGATAAAGCTATTGAAGTGGCTAAACAAAAAGAAGTAGACTTACCAAAAGATATCTTTAATGAAGATATTGAAAAAGCAATTACAGCTGTTAAAGATGTATTACCATCATCAATTACTGCTGATAAAGCAAGATGGTATGCTGTAAAATTATTAGAAAATGATAGTAAGATTGTTGAATCTTTAACGATTGATAATTCTGCTCAAGAGTTAGTTAAAGCTAATAGAGAAGTGTTAGAAACAAAACATGATGATGATATGGAAAGTATCATTACTGATGAACGTTATCAATTCATTCAAAAGATCATATCTACAACAGTTAAGAAGAGTGCTGAAAAGATGACAACTTCTGATAAGATTGATAGAATTGTAACAAGTCGTATTTGGGGTATTCCAATCTTTGTAGTTGTTATGTTTGTAGTATATTATATTTCAGTAACTACGGTTGGTACATTGGTTACTGATTGGACTAATGATGTCTTTGTAGTAGCATGTCAAGATGCTGTAGCTGGTGTTTTAACTGCTATAGGAGCAAGTGATTTGGTTCAAAGCTTAGTTGTCGATGGTATTGTTGGAGGAGTAGGAACAGTCTTAGGATTTGTGCCTCAAATGGCTATCTTGTTCTTGCTCTTATCATTACTTGAAGATTGTGGTTATATGGTGCGTATTGCATTCGTTATGGATAGAGTATTTAGACATTTTGGTTTATCTGGAAAGAGTTTTATTCCATTATTGATTTCTTCTGGATGTGGTGTTCCTGGTATCATGGCTTCTAAAACTATTGAACAGGATAATGATAGACGTTTAACTATTATGACAGCGACATTTATTCCTTGTGGTGCGAAGTTACCTGTTATTGCTATGCTTGGTGGTGTTATTACAGCATTTGCTACAGGAAGTTATGAAGCTGGTGGATTGGTTGCTCCTGCTATGTATTTCTTAGGTATTGCTGCTGTATTGATTTCAGCTATTATGCTAAAGAAAACTCAACCATTCTCTGGAAAACCTGCACCATTTGTAATGGAATTACCTCAATATCATATTCCATCTGTTAAAACTGTATTAATGCATGTTTGGGAAAGATTAAAAGGATTCATTATTAAAGCTGGTACAATTTTATTTGTGGCTTGTGCTGTTATGTGGTTCTTATCTACATTTGGATTTGAAAGTGGATCATTTACAATGGTTGAAGATACAGCTAATAGTTTAATGGCTGTTATGGGTAGTGCTATTGCTCCATTGTTTGCACCATTAGGATTTGGTGAATGGCAACCAGTTGCTGCTTCAATTTCAGGATTCGTTGCAAAAGAAAACATTGTTTCTACAATGGGTATCTTAGCTAATCTTGCTGAAGAAGTCAGTGAAGATGAAGTATTAGTTGCTCAAACTGTACAATCTTGGTTCCCAACTGCTTTAGCTGCATTCTCATTCTTAGTATTCAATTTATTGGATTCTCCATGTTTGGCAGCTATTGCAACTATGGCACAACAAATGCAAGATAGAAAATGGTTCTGGTTTGCAATCTTATTCCAAAATATCTTTGCTTATGTTGTATGCTTAATTATTTATCAAGTTGGCAGTTTCGTATTATATGGTACATTTGGTGTATGGACAGTAATTGCCTTTGTATTATTAGCGGTTGTATTGTTCTTGTTGTTTAGACCAGATCCATATAAAGATCAAAAAGTTTATTCTAAGAGATCTGTACAAGCAGATTAATAAATATGTCATATACTGGATGCTTGTATGCATCCAGTTTTTTCAAAGGAGTTGAGATATATGGCAGATATGATTGTTTTAACTTTGATTATTGGCTATAGTGTTTATTTGATATATAAGGAAATTCATAAAATGAAACATCCAGATCCAAACTGTAATCACATATGTACAGGATGTACAGGTTGTAGTGATACTCAAAATATCTTTGATCAATATTATGCTGATAAGCAGAAAGAGGTTGATTAAATGGGTAATGCTGGAGGATCAATGTTTTGGATGTTTGGCATTGTTATAGTTATTTATATTGTAGGAATATCCTTGTATCAATTGTATTTATGGATTAAAAAAAGTGGTCAAGAAGAGGTGATTAATCATGAATATAGCTGATATCATTGTATTATTAATAGTTGCAATTTTGATGT
The DNA here is from genome assembly GCA_021202205.1 of Erysipelotrichaceae bacterium. Lineage (GTDB taxonomy): Bacteria > Bacillota_I > Bacilli_A > Erysipelotrichales > Coprobacillaceae > JAJQDJ01. The sequence goes on along the minus strand of JAJQDJ010000108.1, from coordinate 466 downwards.
TCTTTGCTGGTAAAGGTGCGATCAAGCATTTTAAAGGTGAGGGATCATGTTGTGGTGGAGGGAGCAGTGTTTCTTCTTCTAATAAAACTTTATCAGGAGAAGTTTTAGGAAAGAAGGTTCTTAAGATTTCAGGCATGCATTGTGAAAACTGTGCTGCAAGAGTTCAAAATGCTATTAATGCGATTGATGGTGCTAGTGCTCAGGTTGATTTGGAAAATCAAAGTGCTATAGTGACTTATGATCGTGATATTAAAGATAAAGTGATTATTAAAGCGGTTGAAAAAGCTGGTTATAAAGTTTTAGCTATAGCGTAATATTGAATAAGATTATTTTTTGGTATAAATCATTGTAACACGGTAGAGTCAAAAGTTTATGAAAAACTATGAAAAATTAAAATATGTGCTATAGGCTTACCACATGTTTGAAGAATTTTGAGTGAATTTATAGATTTGTGATTTCCACAAAT
>JAJQDJ010000183.1 GCA_021202205.1 Erysipelotrichaceae bacterium | reverse complement strand
TTAGACTCTTAGATTATACTATATTTACGCACACGGTGCAAATGAGGTTTTATTAAATATAAAGAATTAGAGGGAGAACGTTTTATTTATTGTAAAAAATGTCATACGATTACTTTTTTCAATGAATTAAAAGATCCTAGTAAACAAAGTCTTATTGAAAATGAGATGAATTTACAAAAAAATCAATAAAAAAGAATTCTCTCCAGTGAGAATTCTTTTTGTTTCTTATTCTTCTACAATTGCTTCAACAGGGCAAGATTCTGCAGCTTCTTTTGCTGAATCCATTAATTCATCAGGAATATCACCAATAATGTTTTCAGCTAAACCATCAGCATTTAAATCAAATACATCAGGACAAATAGCAGCACAAGTACCGCATCCAATACAATTTTCATTTACTTTATAACTCATTTTTTTATTCCTCCTATTCATATGTCTATTATAAACTATTCATATAACTTTTTAAAGGAAAAATTTTCAAATTATGAAAGTTAGTGTTGAGTAACTTATAAAGCATAACTAAAAAAATCATAGCAATCAATAAATGGCTATGCTATAATGGGAAAAGAAGGTGAAAATAATGGAAAAAGAAACAAGGATGAGTAAATATAAGGAACTAAGAGACGAAATGAAAGAAGAAGTCGCCATTTCTCCGCAAGAATTGACAATTGATGAAGAGGATGATGATTTTCTATCTTTTATAAAAGAGGATGAAAAAAAGACATTCAATGATACTTTAGAAGAACCTTTATCTTATGAAACTTTATCAATAGATAGTGAAGAAATTAAGAGTGCATTAAATGATGCCAAAGTTAAAGTTGGTAAGGAAAAATATAATACACGTTTAGATATTTTAAATAAAATTAAGAAAGATGAGAATACTGTAGAAGAGGAAGAAGAACCTCAAAATAAAATGACATTGTTGGAAAGACTGGCTGCTATGTCACCAGAAGAAGATGCGGAAGAATTAAAGAAGTATGAAGAAGTTTTAACTATAGATGATTTTATGAAAGAAATGGAATCTAAAAAAGCGTCTCATAAAACAGAAACGAAATCATTTAATTTGGGTGATTTTGAGGAGTTTGATACAAACGATGAAAAGCCGCAGGAATCAGATGAAAGCAAGCTGATTACAGTTTTTAATTATGTGATTATTTTTTGTATTTTGGTATTTATTGTTTTGGCAATTTTTATCGTTAAGCAGTATTTTTTTAGCTAAGGCATGGCCTTAGCCTTTTTATAGGAGGAAGATATAATGAAGATTAACATAGCTATAGACGGACCAGCTGCTGCTGGAAAATCAACTATTGCAAAAATTCTTGCAAAAAAATTAGATTATACATATATTGATACAGGAGCAATGTATCGTTGCGTGGCATATTTTGCTCTTATAAATGATGTTGATCCTCGTGATGAAGATAAAGTTTGTCGTTTACTCAAAGATATTCATATTGATATGAAAGGTGATAAGATTTATCTTAATGGTGATGATGTATCAAAGAAGATTAGGGATAATGCTGTATCTATGTATGCCAGCAGTGTTTCGCAATATAAGGATGTTAGAGAATTTTTGGTATTTCAACAGAGACAATTAGCTTCATTAGGTGGTGTGATTTTAGACGGTAGAGATATAGGGACAGTTGTTCTTCCAAATGCTCAGCTTAAAATCTACCAAATTGCTAGTATTGATTGCCGTGCTTTAAGACGACATAAAGAAAATATTGAAAGAGGATTGGACTCTTCATTAGAAGAAATTAAATCTGAAATAGAAAGTAGAGATTATCAGGATATGCATCGCAATATATCACCATTAAAAAAAGCGGATGATGCTATCGAAATTGATACTTCTGATATGACATTAGAAGAAGTAAGTCAGACAATTTATCAACTTGCTTTAGAGAGGATGAATGATTTATGTTAGGTGTGGTTGCCATAGTTGGGGGTGCCAATGTAGGAAAGTCTACGATTTTTAATCGTATTGTTGGTGAACGTGTTTCCATAGTTGAAGATATACCAGGAGTAACACGTGATCGTATTTATGCGAATGCTTCATGGTTGACTCGTGAATTTAGGGTGATTGATACAGGTGGTATTGAAATAAAAAATGCGACATTTACTCAACAAATTAAAGCTCAAGCTGAAATAGCAATTGAAGAGGCTGATGTTATTATTTTTGTGACAAATGGTAGAGAAGGTGTCACTAAGGAAGATGAATATGTCGCTCGATTATTACAAAAGTCAGGTAAGCATGTTATTTTGGCTGTGAATAAAATTGATGATAGTGCTTATATGCATGATATTTATGATTTTTATAGTTTAGGCATTGGTGATCCCATTGCAGTAAGTGGTAGTCATGGTATTGGTATTGGGGATGTATTGGATCAAGTTATTCAGTTAATGCCTAGTGAAGAGGAGGAACGTCAAGATGATGAAATACGTTTTTCTATTATTGGTAGACCTAATGTTGGCAAGTCTTCTTTGACAAATGCTATTTTGGGCGAAGAACGTGTTATTGTTTCGCAAGTTGAAGGAACGACAAGAGATGCAATTGATACAGCTTTTGAAAAAGATGGTCAAAAATATCGTGTTGTGGATACAGCAGGAATGCGTAAACGTGGAAAGATTTATGAAAATGTAGAAAAATATTCTATCTTGCGTGCGATGTCAGCTATTGAAAAAAGTGATGTTGTATTGGCTTTGTTAGATGGTTCTACAGGCGTGATTGTTCAGGATAAGCATGTAGCAGGTAATGCTCATGAAGCTGGTAAACCAACGATTTTGGTTGTTAATAAATGGGATTTGGTAGAAAAAGAATCTAAAACAATGCAAAAAATGGAGAAAGATATCCGTGAACAATTTAAATATTTGGATTATGCTCCTATTGTCTTTGTTTCTGCTTTAAAAAATCAACGTGTGAATAATTTATTGCCACTTATTCAAGAAGTTAATGAAAGTGCTCATTTACGTGTTTCTACAAGCGTTTTAAATGATGTTCTAGTTGATGCTCAAACAATGAATCCAACTACAACATTCAATGGTGGTCGTTTAAAAATATATTATGCTAATCAAGTGGCTGTATGTCCACCTACCTTTGTCTTATTTACCAATAATCCTGATTATATGCATTTTAGCTACAAACGTTATTTAGAAAATAAGTTAAGAGATGCATTTGGATTTGTCGGCACACCAATTCATATTATTTGTAGAAAGAGGGATTAAAATGAAAATATCTATATTAGGTACAGGTAGCTGGGCAACTGGCTTAGCTCGTGTTCTTAATGATAATGGTCATGAAGTATTATTATATGGTATAGATCAAAGTGAAATAGATGATATTAATTTAAGACATTGTAATTATAAATATTTTAAAGATGTTCGATTGGAAGAAACAATAAAATCAACATCTTCTTTAGAGGAATCAATAGATAATGCTGATTATATTCTTATTACGATACCAACTCAATTTGTAAGAAGTACTCTAGAAAAAATCAAACCTTTATTAAAAAAGAAAGTCACGATTATCAATGCTTCTAAAGGTTTTGACTTAGATACATCATCACGTATATCTGATACAATAAGAAGTGTTTTTAGTCATGATGAAATCAATCCTGTTGTTTCTATTATTGGACCATCTCATGCTGAAGAGGTAGTTGTAAGAATCTTAACTGCGGTATGTGCAGTATCTTTAGATGAAGATTATGCAAAAGATGTACAATTATCAATGTCATTAAGTTAAGATTTGGTGACATTCCCCTTCTCAAAAATGAGAA
>JAJQDJ010000063.1 GCA_021202205.1 Erysipelotrichaceae bacterium | reverse complement strand
GAAAGGAACAGGTAGTGAAAAGCCCATATATTATAACAAGCTTTGACACTACCTTGATTCAAGGGAGGGCTAAAAAATGATTTATATTGAACTATTCTTGAGTTTTTTATAAATAGGGGCCTTTAGTTTTGGTGGTGGTTATGCATGCTTGCCATTGATACAAAAACAGGTTGTAGATGTGCATCAATGGCTCACCATGAGTAAACTAACAGATTTGATTACGATATCTCAAATGACACCAGGACCCATTGCAGTGAATTCGGCAACTTTTGTTGGGGAAAAGATAGCAGGTATACCAGGTGGTATTGCAGCAACTCTAGAATGTATATTACCTTCCCTTATATTAGTTAGTATGATTGCTTATTTTTATTTGAAATATCGTCATTTAGATTTTTTGCAAAGAATATTGAAAACATTAAGACCAGCTGTGGTTGCTATGATAGCTTCATCTGGACTCACTATTTTATTCAGTGCCTTATTTGGAGATGTTATCATATTCAATAATTTAAAAGTTTATATGTTCGTTATTTTCGGTATATGTTTATTTTTGTTAATGAAATATAAGATGAATCCAATTATGGTGATGCTTCTAGCAGGAGAATTAAATTTGATGTATAATATGATTATATGAAAGGAGAAGTTATATGTATACATATTTTCCAAGCTGTAATTTTACAAAAGCTTCAATGAAAACGGCCATAAAAGTTAGAAAATATTTTAAAGAAAGAATGAATGTAGGGGGATGCTGTCTCCATGATTGTAAAACATATAATGATGATGATATTGGTATTATTGTATGCCAAAGATGTCGTCAGGAATTTGAACCTAAATTAGATATTATTTCTATATGGGAGTATCTAGATCAGGATGAAGATTTTGTATTTCCTGATTATCATGGTGTGAAAATGAATATACAAGATTTTTATAGAGATAGAGAACACCCTGAAGTGCATGAGGCTATGCGTTCTATTTTAAGAAAAATAAATGTTGATTATATAGAAATAGAAAATAATAGAGAAAATGCTGATTTTTGTGGGACACTTTATTGTGTGCCAAAATCTGATGAACTCAAAGCAGAAGTTGCAAAATATCCTAATACAGAAACTTTGAATCTTCCTGAAGATTTAAAGTTAGCTTTAATGAAAGAACATGTATCACAGTATTCTCAAGAATATATAGTGTGTGATTGTAATCGCTGCTTAAAGGGTATTCAATTAGGTGGAGGTAAAGGTATTCATTTATTAGATTTAGTATTTGGAGATATGACGTTATGAAATTAACAGGAGATAGACATCATCAGTATATTAAAAATCATATTGATAGTATTCTAAGTCAATCCATGTTTGAATATGATGTATTAGAGCATCCTAAATGGAGTGCAGGTAATGATGATACATATGTCAGTATTGTCTTAAAGGATTTTGATAGGCATCATTTAATAGAATTGATGTTATTATCAGTATGTTCTTTAGCGGCATTGATGGAGCATTATCGTGTTGTGCCACAATATCAATATCCTAATGATCTATTATATGATGATAAACAAATAGGCATGATAGATATTGAACAACTAGATGAACAGACATATATTATTGATTATTACTTACATGTTAATGCAACCGATCAAATGTCATTAAAAACTGCTAGTAAGAAACGTTTTAAAATCAAAAGTCCAGCAGTACTGGTTCAAACATATATTAAAGTCTACTATCACTTTTATGAAACACAGGATTTACATCAAGTCATTGAATATACCAATACCTTAGCCTATTATCAGGGAAATAAGGAATATCTAGGAAGTATGCATGCCTTTTCAAAAATGGATGAAAAGGGCTATATAACAATGGATAATGAAAGTATGAGTATTTTAGATTTTCAATAATTATCAAAAATGTACATAATGAAAGTTATGTACATTTTCATTTGTGGCAAACTAATGTAAAGTTTATGTTAAGTTTTAAGTGGGTATATTTACATTGTATGAAATCTATGTTAAATTTTTCGTAAACGAGGAGGCTTTATATTATGGATCTCACTAACTTTTTCTCCTTGCTAGGAGGATTAGCTTTATTTCTTTATGGTATGAATATGATGTCTGATGGCTTAGAGCTAGCCGCAGGCGATAAAATGAAAACAATATTAGAAAAGCTGACAACCAATCGTTTCTTAGGTATTGGAGTTGGAGCTTTGATTACGGCTGTTATACAATCTTCATCAGCAACCACAGTTATGGTTGTTGGATTCGTTAATGCAGGATTGATGAATTTGCAAAATGCTGTTTGGGTCATTATGGGTGCCAATGTCGGAACGACTATCACTGGTCAATTGATTGCTTTAAATATTACAGAATTTGCACCTGTGATTGCTTTTATAGGTGTGGCTTTGATTGCTTTTGTCAAAAATAAGAGAACTGACGCTATAGGTCAGGTTATTGCAGAATTAGGTATATTATTTATGGGTATGGAAATGATGTCATCAGCGATGACACCACTTCGTGATTCGCAGGTGTTTATCAATCTTGTAAGTACTTGTGAATATCCATTGATTGGTATTATCGTAGGTGCTTTATTTACAGCGGTTATTCAATCTTCTTCAGCATCTGTAGGTGTTATGCAAGCTTTAGCTATAAGTGGTGTTATTGGCTTGCCACAGGCTGTTTATGTATTGTTTGGACAAAATATTGGAACATGTATTACTTCTGTACTTGCCTCAATTGGAGCCAATCGTAATGCCAAACGTGCAACGGTGATTCACTTATCATTCAACGTGATAGGTACAGTTATATTTGTTATATTAAGTATGATTACACCTTTTGTATCCATTATGGAATCATTAACACCAAATGTGGCATCACAAATAGCGAATGTCCATACTGTATTCAATATTACAACAACATTATTAATGTTACCAATAGGTAAGCAACTGGTTAAATTATCTTATATCATTTTACCTGAAAGAAAAGGTGAAGATGGTAGAATGGATACAGAATACCTTGATCAAAGTATCTTTACAAGTGAATACCGTTTAGGTATTGGAACAATTGCCAATACTCAATTATTCAACGAAACACAAAATATGTTGAATGTAGCCTTGGATAATGTAAGAAAATCATTTGAATTGATTGCTGACTTTAAAGAAGAAAAATACGAAAAACTCCTTAAAAACGAAGAGTATATTAACTATCTTAATAAAGAAATTGTTGATTACACAACCATTGCGATATCAAGTGATATTCCTCAAGATAGTGCAGCAGGCATTGCCATATTTATGAAATGTGCTGCTGATTTAGAAAGAATTGGTGATCATGCAGTTAATATTGCTCAACGTGCTGAAAAATTAGATAAACAAGACAGTCATTTTTCTAAGGAAGCTTTAAATGAAATTAGTATTATGAGTAGTTTATGTACCAATATATTAGAAGAATTAAAGATTATGAATTATGTTGATTTTAAACATATTATTGATAAAGTTGATGTAATTGAAGATAGCATTGATAAAACACATAATGAGTTTTCTGTTAATCAGCTTATTCGTTTAAGAAATAAAGAATGTACAACTGAAAATAGTGTAGTCTTTACAAAGATTTTAACTGATTATGAAAGAATTGGTGACCATAGTTTAAACATTGCACAAAGTATTTATAAGATTAAAGAAGTGAGATCTGCTATGAAAATGCTTGAAGCACAGGAAATGAATTAATTTAGGATAAAGAAAGCTGATGCTCAATGTCATTAAGTTAAGATTTGGTGACATTCCCCTTCTCAAAAATGAG
>JAJQDJ010000153.1 GCA_021202205.1 Erysipelotrichaceae bacterium | reverse complement strand
TGCCCTCCAAATCAGCCCTCCCTTAATTCCAGTTTCATTTTACAATACGGGTCATACATTTATAAAGAATATTCATTTGTTTTGTGTTACAATAACATTTACTTAGGAGGAGATTCGATGAACTATGCAACAATTAAAAAAGTAGATATTGCAAATGGACCAGGTGTACGTGTATCATTATTTGTATCAGGGTGCCATTTTCATTGTAAAGAATGTTTTAACGCAGTGGCTTGGGATTTTCACTATGGTGAATTATTTACAAATGATACAATTAATGAAATTGTTGAAGCTTTATCGCCTGATCATATTCAAGGTTTAACCTTGCTCGGTGGGGAGCCATTGGAAAAAACGAATCAAGAAGGGATATTGCCATTACTACAAACTATGAAAGAAAAATTGCCTAACAAAGATATATGGGCTTTTACAGGTTATGTTTATGATGATTTGTTACCTGGTGGGCAGGCACATTATAACGTAACAGATGAATTGCTAAGTTATATAGATGTATTAGTAGATGGGCAATTTATTTTAGAAAAAAAGAATATCAGATTAAGATTTAAAGGATCAGAAAATCAAAGATTGATTGATCTTAAACAAACAAGAAAAGAAAACAAAATTATATTATGGGATAAATAATTTAAAATATGAGCTTAATTTGTGTTATTTTTAAAAATTTTATATAATAAAAATAAAAAAATCCTAAAAATAGAGTGGAATTTTTTAAGATAATTATATATAATGTTTAGTATACGTAAAGGGGGGCTATATGATGAAAGAAGGTATTAGAATGGAATACAAAAAGCAATATGATGCATCATTTAAAAGAATAGACGTTGTGGATGTACCAGAATTCAATTTTATTATGATTGATGGTATAGGTAATCCAAGGGTAGAAGAGTTTCGATTAAAATCAGAAGCCTTATTTATATTAGCTAAAGCTATTAAAGATTATTGTAAAAAGCATTTTGATTTGCTTTATTTGCTTTCTCCATTAGAAGGATTGTGGGATACTTATGATAATGGACACTTTGATGTTACCAGAAAGAAAATGATCAAATTTACTTTAATGATAGCTCAACCAAAAGCATTGGATGAAGAAACTTTTGAACTAATCAAACAAAAAGTAATAGAAAAGAAAGACAATCCTTATCTTGCTGACATATATTTAAAGAAGTGGGAAGAAGGTCATTGCGTACAAACTCTTCATCGTGGAGCATACTACGATGAGATTAATACGACTAAGAATTTAATGGAATATATTACAGTCCAACAAATGAAACTAGTTGGTATGCATCACGAAATCTATCTTAATGATTCCCGAAAGATTGCAACTGAAAAACTTAAAACAATAGTTCGTTATCCTATAGAAGAACAGCAAATATTTTTTGATTAGGGGGAAAAGTTATGTTATGTGTATCATGGAATGTGAATGGTTTAAGAGCATGTATCAAGAAGGGATTTACTGATTTCTTTAATGATATTGATGCGGATATATTTGCAATTCAAGAAACAAAGCTACAAAAACATCAAATAAATTTAGTTTTTGATGGTTATACAAGCTATTATAATGATGCTATTAAGAAAGGCTATAGTGGTACGGCCATCTATACTAAGCATCAACCAATAAATATCACATACGGTTTAAATATTGAAGAACATGATCAGGAAGGCAGAGTGATTACATTAGAATTTGAAAAGTTCTATTTTGTAACGGTCTATACACCCAATAGCAAAAGAGAACTAGAAAGATTAGAATATCGTCAGGTTTGGGAAGATGCTTTTAGAGATTATGTGATTAATCTTAAGAAGAAAAAACCTGTTGTTATTTGTGGCGATTTAAATGTTGCCCATCAGGAAATTGATTTAAAGAATGATAAAACCAACCATCATAATGCGGGATTCACAGATGAAGAAAGAGCTAAGTTTACTGAACTTTTAGATTCTGGTTTTATAGATAGCTTTAGATATAAATATCCAGATAAAGAAGTGTATTCATGGTGGTCATATATGTTTAAAGCTAGAGAAAAAAATGCTGGCTGGCGTATTGACTATTTTGTTGTTTCTGATGATATCGAGGATAATATACAGGACGCTTATATTTATACAGATATATTTGGCTCTGATCATTGTCCTGTTGGTATTGAATTAGAGGGGTTATTATGAAATGGATGATTATATCTGATATTCATGGCTCTATTAATGACTTAAGAAAAGTCATTGATATTTTTGAAGAAGAACATATGGATCATATTATATTATTAGGTGATTTATTGTATCATGGCCCTAGAAACAGCATTCCTAATGGCTATGATCCTAAAGCAGTTGCCAATCTATTGAATCAGTATAAAAATCAGATTATATGTTCTGCAAGGGGAAATTGCGATAGTGAAGTTGATCAAATGTTAATTGAATTTCCTATATTATCAACATATTCTCAAATATATATAGATAACCATCGTTTCTTTTTAACTCACGGACATATCTATAATGAGGATAATTTACCACCGTTAAATAATGGTGATGTTCTTATATATGGACATTTCCATAAACCAATTGCTAAATTAAAAAATAACATTTATATTTTTAATCCAAATTCTATTACTTTTCTTTCCTAAAGAGGGAGAAAAGAGTTATGGAGTTTATGAACAACAATGTTTCACTATATATAATATGAATAAGAAAATTATCAAACAAATAAGTCTCGAATGAGGCTTTTTTCATTCGTCAATGGAAGAAATATCATTTTTATTAAAAATATCAAAAAAAACCGTGAAAATATTTTAAAAGTATGGTATTTTTATTATAGAGGTGATAACAATGGCTAAATATAAAGATATTGCTAATGATATTCGTAGTAAAATTATGAGTCATGAGTATTCTTATGGCCAGAAACTCCCTTATGAATATGTATTATGTATGAGCTATCATTGTAATAAAGAAACAATGAAAAAAGTGTTAGATATATTAGTCAAAGAAGGTTTAATCATTAGACGTAGAGGAGCAGGGACATTTGTTAAGGATTATGATCCTGCAATCGAAAATGATATGAATCGTTCATCTTTTGGTTTAACTTCCAGATATGAAGGTGTCAAAAAGGTAACGAGTGAAATTATAGAATTTGAAGTTGTACCTGCAGATGATTTTTTAGGTAGAAAACTACAAATTAATGTTGGCGATTTTGTTTATCATATTATACGTTTAAGATTATTAGATGAAGAACCATTTAGAATAGATATATCATATATGCCACTAGGTGTTATTCCTAATCTTAAATTAGAACATATAAAAGGATCTATCTATCATTATATAGAAAAAATATTACATTTAAAAATTCAGAGTAGTCATATCACTATTAAAGCAGAATTATCGACTCAGCTAGAACAACAATATCTTGGTCTCAAAGACAATGAACCATATATTGAAAAAGAACAAATTGCCTATTTAAGTAGTGGTGTCATATTTGAATACACTCTTGCAAGGCAACGTTATGATGATTTTGAATTTCATACAATATTAGTAAGACAATAGTTATGTATACACATAGCTATTTTTTTGTTAATTTAGGTAATGAAAAGGCTTTAGAATATGGGACTTTCATAAAATTTCAAAAATAAATAGGTCATAAAACCATATTTTAATGAAAAAATACCATACTTTTAAAATAAAACATTGACTTATTGCTCGAGAAATCTTATACTTATATTGTCAAAAATATTTTAAGGGAGGAAAAAATGATATGGACGCTTTTGCTGACGTGATGGGACGCGTAGGTG
>JAJQDJ010000293.1 GCA_021202205.1 Erysipelotrichaceae bacterium | reverse complement strand
TTCTTAGCTACAGGTGGAAGTATTATGGGTGCCATTTCACAAATTATCGTTATGGCTGTATCTACATTAATTTACATTCCATTCTTATTAATCTACGAAAGACAAGATGGTTAATTAGAATTACTAAAGTAATGTATTTAAGAGCGGATTAACCGCTCTTTTTATTTACCAAATTCACGATATTATAGTTGTCAAAAATGGTTTATTCATGTATAATAAGGCAATAGGAAGTGAGGCTTTTATGGATAACGAACAAATAAATCAAAGTAGATCTGAGCAGGAGTTTAAACCAAGCTCTAACCTGACAGTCAGATTGTTTGTCATTGTTTATTGGTTATATGCTATTTATATTTTATTATATGATGTATTCTTAGCACATGTATTGAGTGACTTTTATGTTGTTGGTGGCGGTGGTTTGGTCATAACACTTTATATGGTTGGATTTAGGCCATATCGCTATATAGTAGGAAATAGAACTGTGACATATCGATATTTGATTAGAAAAAATAAAGAAATTAATTTAATGAATTGTGAAACGATTATGGATCCACAAGAAAAATTTACATCAATTATCATGCGTGCACGCGCCATTGAATTATATGATATTGATCAGAAAAAGTATAAGTTCTTTCCGAAAGATCGTGTTGGATTTGTAGATGCGATTTTAAAAGAGAATAGACGTATTCACTGCAATGTTCAAGATTATACTGACAGTAAACGTGAACTTAAAAAGAGAGAACGTAGACAAAGAAAAAGAGAAAGAAGAAGAGGAATTGAGAATACTTAATCTCTTTTTTTAATATTGAAGTAATAAAAAAATAAAAAGATGATAAAAAAATATTATTTTTGTGTTGACATATCAAAATCAAGCCATTATAATAGCTTCATAAACATTGAGAATTTATATAGACTTTAAGTTAATAAATTGTTACAATGTTTAGAAAGACAAGGGGGAATTATTCAATGGAAATGAGTGAATTACTTGAAGATTATGGGTGTTATACATTTAGTGATGATGTGATGCGTGAACGTATTCCGAAATCAACTTATAAAGCTTTTCATAGTGCTTTAGATAAAGGAGAACCTTTAGCGAGAGAAACAGCTACTGTTATTGCTAACGCAATGAAAATATGGGCAATTGAACATGGTGCTACTCACTTTACTCACTGGTTTATGCCAATGACAGGTTTAACAGCTGAAAAACATGATGCATTCTTAGAACCTGAAGGAAACAAAGCTGTCTTAGAGTTTAGTGGTAAGACTTTAAGAAAAGGTGAACCTGATGCTTCTTCTTTCCCATCTGGAGGTTTAAGAGCTACTTTTGAAGCAAAAGGTTATACTGCATGGGATTGTACATCTCCTGCATTTGTCAAGGATGGTACATTATATATTCCTACATTATTCTGTTCTTATACTGGTGAAGCTTTGGATAAGAAGACACCATTGTTAAAATCAGTTGACGCCTTAAATGTTGCTTCAATGAAATTATTACCATTACTAGGTTTGGATGATGTGACACAAGTTACTGCATCTGTTGGTAGTGAACAGGAATATTTCTTAGTTGCTGATGAATATTATCAAAAACGTATGGACTTAAAACTAACTGGTAGAACTTTATATGGTTCTATGGCTCCTAAAGGTCAAGAACTAGATGATCATTATTTTGGTAGCTTAAAACGCAAAGTTTCTGCTTTTATGAAGGATTTGGATAGAGAATTATGGAAATATGGTATTCCTTCAAAGACAAAACATAATGAAGTTGCTCCTGCACAACATGAAGTTGCATGTGTTTATAGAAGAGTGAATATTACAAGTGATAACAATCACTTATTAATGATATTAATGCAAGATCTAGCAAAGAAACATGGTTTAAGATGTTTATTACATGAAAAACCATTTGAAGGTATCAATGGTTCAGGTAAACATAATAACTGGTCTGTAACAACTAATACAGGAATTAACTTATTTAATCCTGGTAATGATCCAGTGAATAATTTACCGTTCTTAGCTACGTTGGCTTGTACAGTCAAGGCTGTTGATGAATATGCAGATTTATTACGTATGTCTATAGCTTCTGCTGGTAATGATCACAGATTAGGTGCTAATGAAGCTCCTCCAGCTATTATTTCTATGTTTTTAGGTGAAGAAATCGATAAGTTGGTACATGCTATTATTGATGGTACGGAAATGGAAGAAGTCGATACAGGACGTTTCAAGACAGGGGTATCTGTTGTTCCTGATTTCTCTAAGGATAATACAGATCGTAACAGAACTTCTCCATTTGCTTTTACAGGTAATAAGTTTGAATTTAGAGCTGTTGGTTCTGCACAATCAATTGCTGGTCCTAATACAATCTTAAATGCTATTTTAGCTGAAGAGATGACTGAAATGGCTAATTTAATTGAAGGTGGCATGACACCAAGAGAAGTTATTAAGAAGTTCTTAAGTGAACATCAACGTATTATTTTCAACGGTGATGGTTATGCACCTGAATGGGAAGTTGAAGCAGAAAAACGTGGTTTACACAATAATAAAAATACTGTTGACGCCATGGATTGCTTAAAAGAAGAAAAGAATATTGAAATGCTTGATAGATTAGGTGTTTATTCTCGTGTAGAATTGGCTTCTCGTTATGAAATCTTATTAGATAACTATAATAAGACTATTCAAGTTGAAGCTTTAACAGCTTCAAAGATGGCTAGAAACGAAATTTATCCTGCTGCTGTTAAATATCTAAAAGATATCACTAAGACAGCTTTAGATGTTAAAGAAACTGGTGTTGATAATGCCTTCTTGGTTGATGACGTTAAAGAATTATCTGAATTATGTGCAACCATGAAAACTAAGATGAATACATTAGATGAACAAATTGAAAAAGCTATGTCTTGTGATGGTGAAATCCATGAAGTATCAATGTTATGGCGTGATGGCGTATTCGCTGCTATGAATGATTTACGTGAAACAGCTGATACAATTGAAACAAAAGTCGATGAAGCTTATTGGCCAATGCCTAATTATGTAGATTTATTATTTGGAATTTAATAAATAATCAAAGAAAGAAGGTTCTCCTTCTTTCTTATTTTTTCTTCTTGTGTTATAATTATTTAGCGTAAGGAGGCAGGTATTATGGAAATAAGATTATATCAGCCATCGGATCTAGAGGAAGTTATGCATTTATTTTATGATAATGTCCATAGTGTATGTGCAAAGGATTATACTAATGAGCAGTTGGATGCATGGGCACCTAAAGAAGCCAATGTATATCGTTGGGAGTCATCATTGAATAAGAATCATACACTGGTAGTGATAGATAATAATCACATCATCGGATTCGGCAATATAGGTCAAACAGGCTATTTAGATCGTTTATATGTTGATTGTCAGTATTTGCATCAAGGTGTGGGTTCACTTATACTTGATCATTTGGAAAAATATGCAGCAGCTAAAGGCAATACACATATGAATACGCAAGCTTCAATTACTTCAAAACCTTTCTTTGAAGCTAGAGGTTATACATGTATTGAAAAACAAATTGTCGAACGTCGTGGTGTTAGGTTAAAACGATATTTAATGGAAAAGAAAATAAAATGATGCGAACAATTATGTTCGCCTTTTAAAATAGATATAATATAATAAATCTGCTGTCATACCACCACAAGTATCAATCAAAACATCACTCAATTGTCCTGCTCTTCCACTAACCAACAACTGATGAGCTTCATCAGAACAAGCATATAAAAATGTCATAATGAATGCATATATTAAAATATAAAACCTCATTTGCACCGTGTGCGTCATTAAAATAAAAAAACATTGAT
>JAJQDJ010000263.1 GCA_021202205.1 Erysipelotrichaceae bacterium | reverse complement strand
AGAAAGAGGTACCCTCTCATTTGAGGGTACTTCTTAAGTTCATGCCATTGGGCGAAGAACCTTTTCCTTATGAAGAAGTTCACTTAGAAGTTGTCGCACAAGTTGAAAAATTTATTACTTTAGTAGGAAGAAAACCAGCTTATCTTAATGGGCATGCATTTAGAAGTCCAAACTTTTCTAAGGCTTTAAAAGATGTTGCTGATGAATATGGACTAATTTGTATGGATGAAATAGTTGATAAATATGATTTAAAAAATTGTGGCTTTAAGAGCAGTGGTAAATTTGCCCAAGGATGGTATCAAATGCCTTTTAAAAACGATACACAATTAGATACAAATGCCGAACAATTTTTTATTGATCATTTTGATGAATTATTAGTTCGTGACGTATCTTATGTTATTTGTCATCCAGGATATGTTAGTATGGATCTAATGGAATGTCCTACTCTTAATTTAGTCAGAATGAAAGATTTGCAAATGTGTATTTCTCCAAGAGTTAAAGAACTTATAGAAAAAAATCATGTAGAATTAATCAGTATCAAAGAATTTGTTGAAGAGTATGATAAGTAAAAGGTTTGGTATCAAACCTTTTTAAATGGAGATGAATAAATGAATGAAATAAAAATGGTAGTTATGGATTTGGATGGAACCTTATTAACATCTAAACGTACAATTTCTCCTTATACAAAAAAAGTATTAATAGAACTTCAAGAAAATAATATTTCAATAATTTTAGCTACTGGTAGAACATATGATAAAACGAAAGACATTGGGAAAGAATTAGAGTTCTTTCAATTTCCACAAAGTGGTTATATATGTATAAATGGTTTACGACTTTATGATAACAATGGTCACCTTTTATATCAAAATCCTTGTCTTTTACACGAGGATGCCCAAATATTATCAAAATTTGTTGTTAGATATCATGCAACTATGAGACTCGTATTTGAAAAACATGTATATATTTTTGATAAAAGAAATCATTTTCATTTACCTAAACATTTATTGAATACTATATTAATTAATAATATCAATGATATTCCTTTAAATGAATACAACCAATTATTGAAAATAGTATTCATGCAATCACCTGATAAAATAAATCAACTTATAAATGAATTAAAGAATTTACCTTATGAAATTAGTAAAGTAGAAAAAGATAGTATTGAAATAAGACCATTAAATATTAATAAAGGAAATGGTCTAATAAGAATGAGTAAGTTGAAAAATATTGATTGTCTAAATATAATAGCATTTGGAAATGGCGAAAATGACATTTCAATGTTGAAAGCTGCAGGTAAGGGTATAGCCATGGGAAATGCATTTGATAATGTTAAGCTTATATCTGATGATATTTGTTTGGATAATGATCATGATGGTATTGGTATTTATTTATCTTCATTTAAATAAATACCAATTTTAGATATAGAAATATATAATATTTGTATTTCAACAATTCTCTTTAAAAATTCGTATTCAAAAAATAATAAGATGGAAAATTTGTCTAATTCGTTGATACATTATTTCTCATCAATTAATCATGATATTATATTATGGTAATATTTTGAATATTGCGAAAGGAGAAGAAAATGAAAAAAATAGTTAAGATTGTGCTTAGTCTTTTAATGGCAATGGCTTTGGCAATTCAATTGCCTGTTAATTTAGTTTCGGTTGTTAATGCTGATGGTGGACCCCATTTTGATTATGACTTGGAGTATGATGTATCTGAGAATTTAACATATTACGGTTTGACAATTGATGATAATACAGTTGAATTAGTAGGATGTTTTTTTGTAGGTTCTTTTGATGAAGAAACATTTGTTATTCCTAGTACTATCGATGGTTATACTGTTACTACTATTAGTCGTTGTTTCTTAGTTCAAGGTGGTTTTTATGGAGAAGGATGTGAAAATTACGAACTTCCAGATACTTTTACAAGTGTGGTGATTCCCGATACAGTAACAACTATAGAGGCATATGCATTTTCTCATTGTACAAGTATAGAAAGTATAACAATACCTTCCAGTGTTGAAGAAATAGAAGAAAATGCATTTACAACTTCACAGTTATTATATGTTTATGAAGGTTCATATGCTTTACAATATGCTATAGATAATGGTTATAATTACGTAATTATTGAAGAGACAGAAGCTGAAAAAACGTTTGATATTGTATGTGATGAAATACATGCTGCAGCTTCTTATTCATTAGATGAATTATTAACAGAAGAAGAATTAAGTAATGATTCATATATTGAATTCATTTTATCAGTTGCGGATACTAACGATACAGTTAGTGATGAAGATAAATCTCTTATTGATAGTACATTAGAAGAATATGTAGCTATTCAATACTTAGATATCAATTTAACAAAAAATGTTGATGGTACTTTAAGTGACATTACAAATACTTCTAGTACTATTATGGTTATTGTTGATATCCCAGAAACTTTAATAGAGACTGTAGGAGATACTGATGGGGAATAGTTGTCGTACGTATACATGATGGCGTAGCTGAAATATTAGAAGATTTAGATGATGATGATACTAAGGTTACTTTTGAAACTGATAAGTTCTCTACATATGCTATAGCATTTGTAGAAACAAAAGCTACATCAACAGGTGGTGGAACATCCGAAGGAGGTACAACTACAACAGAAAATACAACAACAGAAAGTAAAACAACAGAAGGTACAACAACAGAAAGTACAACTGATGAAGCTACTGTTTCATACGTTCAAACAGGTGACAAAACTCAAATGCTTGGATATATCCTATTAGGTGGTATTGCATTACTTGGATTATTATACAATAAGAAAAGAAAATACAACTAATAAAAACAAATGCCATGAATCTTAACGATTCATGGCTTCTTTTAATTTATTACTTGGCTTAAATGATACTGTCTTTGATGCAGGAATAGTTATATATTCTCCAGTTTTAGGACTAACACCTTTACGAGGTTGCTTATCTTTGAATTGGAAAGTTCCAAATCCTGAGATCAACACACTTTCTCCATTAACAAATGCATCAGTTATAGTATCAAATACTACATCAACATATATTTCTGCTTCTTTCTTTGTTATATTCTCTTTTTCAGATATTTTATTAATAAGTTCCTTTCTATTCATATTTACCTCCTATTAACAATGGAAATTATAACATTACATTTCATATAATACAACAATCTTTAAAATTATATATCTAAATCATCTATCGAATATAACAACAAATGATTATTTTCAATATCCATTACTTGTTTATCAAACCCATTCTTCGAAAATAAAGCATAATAAACATTACTATCCTTATTCAATACTGATAATTTAGAAATTGCATTAAGATATTCTTTATAAGAAAATGGTGCTTCCTTAAATTTACATTCTCCAATCAAAAAACCATTTTCTCTCTTTGACATTGCAAAAATATCTATTTCAGTTTCTTTTGTTACTAATTTATTATTTTCTCTAACAGTGGTTTTACCAAACCATTTTCCTATTTTCTCATATCTGAATGGAAGTTTGTTTTGCAATTGTAATTTTGTTAAAAATTGCTGACAAACTTTTTCAAATGTTATAGAAGCATAACGATTTAATTCAGGCTCAATGATATATTTATAAACACCTTCTACATCTCCATCCTCCAAGCTTGAATAACTTGAAAAAAAAAAAGGAATACCAGAATCTAAAAAATTGATCAGTTAACTGATATATACCCAAGGTCATTAAGTTAAGATTTGGTGACATTCCCCTTCTCAAAAATGAGAAGGGAATCTTTTTTATTTAACTGTCCATTTTACAGGCCTATTTTAGTATCAAGTGAAAAA
>JAJQDJ010000126.1 GCA_021202205.1 Erysipelotrichaceae bacterium | reverse complement strand
TTTAGACTCTTAGATTATACTATATTTACGCACACGGTGCAAATGAGGTTTTTAATTTTAATGAAGTAGTTGAAACACCAGATGATACAGATACTACGATTACACAAAAATCAGTGAACTTAACAGTAGGATCAGATGAAACTGAAAAGAATATTACTTGGTATGCTAATAGTAGTGAAACAGGTCAATTACAAATTTGTAAATATGCTCAATTAGTAAGTGGAGCATTCCCAGAAAGTGGTTATACAACTATTAATGTAGAAGGTGTTGCTTCTAACAATGATGGTTACTATTACTTCCAAACAACAATTACAGATTTAGAAGAAAATACAAAATATGCTTATCGTTTGGTTAATGAAGATACAGTAAGTAAAGTTTATAGCTTTGAAACTGATGATTTTGATGGTTCTTATAACTTTATTTTTGCAGGAGACCCTCAAATTGGTGCTAGTGGAAATGCGTCAAGTGATACTGAAGGTTGGGCTGCAACATTATCAGCAAGCGTTAGTAAGTTTGATCCAAGTTTCTTATTATCAGCAGGTGATCAAGTAAATGCATATAGTGGTAGTGAAAGTGAATATGATGGTTATTTAGAACATGATGAATTAACAAGTGTTGCCGAGGCAACAACTATTGGAAATCATGACTCAGATTCTAGCTCATATAGTCAGCATTTCAATTTACCTAATGTTACTTCATATGGTAGCACAACAGCAGGGACTGATTACTATTATGTTTACAATAATACATTATTCATGGTATTGAATTCTAATAATACATCAACAGCTGAACATAAAGCTTTTATGGAAGAAGCTATTGCAGCAACTGCAGACGAGGATGTAACATGGAAAGTTGTGGTATTCCACCATTCTATCTATTCAATAGCATCTCATGCAACGGAAACCGCTATATTACAACGTAGACAAGAATTAGTACCTGTTTTTGAAGATTTAGATATTGATGTTGTTTTAATGGGACATGATCATGTTTATGTGCGTTCTAATATGATGTTGAACTTTGAAGTAGAAACAGATACTTCAGAATTATCTAGTGTTACTAACCTAGAAGGTATTTTATATGTTACAGCTAACTCTGCCAGTGGTAGTAAATATTATAACATTCAGGATAACCTTACTGATGTTGAATATGCAGCAGTGATGGATCAATCTAAACAACGTTCTATTTCTAATGTTGAAGTTAGTGATACAGAATTTAAGATAACAACTTATAACTATAACTCTGACACTGGTGTATGGTATGAAAGCGATGAATTTAGTATTATTAAAACAGATACTAATGAATTAGAAGAATTAGTATCTACAGTTTCAACAATCACAAATAGTGATGGAACATGGAACATATACAACTGAATCATATAATGCGTATATCACAGCATTAAATGCTGCTAATGAAGTATTAAGTGATATATCAGCAACTCAAGAAGAAATTGATAATGCTTTAGCAGTATTGCAAACAGCTTATGATAACTTAACAAAAGTTACTGGAACTGATACAAATACTAATAATTCTACAGCAACTGAAGATACAATAAATCAATCTAGTAATGATACAAGTACTAGTTCAACAACGTCAAGCAAAGTGCAAACTGGTGACAATACTAATGCTTTAGCAGCTACGATCTTATTGTTCACTGCAGCAGGATGTATCGTTATGTTACGAAAGAAAAAAGAAACAGAATAAGATATGATATTATATCATTAAAGATGTAAGTGGTAGGACACTACCACTTATTTCGTTTTGGAGGTTTTATGAAAAAGGTTTTAGAAATATTGAAACAACAGAAAATAGTATTAGTGATTACTATATTATCCGTACTATTTGCACTCATTTTTAATACATATTTTTTAAAAGAGTATTCACGTGTCAATGCATCTACGACAAATTATGTGAGTGCTAAGGTTGTTCAAGTTATCAGTGAAGATATTGAATATAGAGATTCATTAGAAGTATATGTGGGAAGTCAGGAAATCGAAGTAGAATTTTTAGAGGGAAATCATAAAGGTGAAACTGCAACCTTTACAAATTATATAACAGCAGTACATAATATTAGATTGTATCAAGGTTCAAAAATCATAATAACTGCGGATGAACCGGATGGCGTTGATCCTTATTATACTGTTTATTCATATGATAGAGGATTTGGCATGTTTGTTTTTTTAGCTATTCTTTGTATGGCTATTACTATGATTGGTAAAGGTAAGGGAGTCAGATCAATTTTAGGCTTGGCGTATAGTATGTTTGCGATTATTGGAATCTTATTGCCAATGGTATTTTCAGGTTATCCACCAATTCCTATAACAATTATTATTATTGACTTATCAACAACAGTAAGTCTATTACTACTCAATGGTGAATCTATTAAAACATATAGTGCTATAGTTTCTACTATTTTAGGAGTTTTATTTGCAGCAATATGCTTTTATCTTATGTCAATTATATTACATATTAATGGATTTAGCAGCGATGAATCTGAAAGCTTGATTTTAATTAATCAAGCAACTGGCTTAAAAGTGATTGATATATTATTTGCAGGTATATTGATATCCTCACTAGGAGCTATTATGGATGTTGGTATGTCCATTGTTTCTTCACTATATGAAATCTTTCATCATAAACCTGATATAACGAGTAAAGAATTGTTCTTTTCAGGCATAGAAATAGGTAAAGATATGATAGGTACAATGACAAATAGATTGATTTTTGCATTTACTGGGGAGTTTTTGTATCTTTATTGGTTCTTTATTCTTATGACGTAGAAATCAAACAATTATTGTTTTCTAATTTTATAACTATCGAATATGCAACAAGTATTGCAGGCACATTAGGAATTGTATTTACTGTTCCGTTAGCTTCTTTTATTGTAGCTCATATGCTGACAAGGGATGGCAAACTTAAAAGTATATTAAAGCTGTAGTTGACATATTACAGCTTTTTGTTTTGTTTTCTTTATAAAAATGTTATAATAGTGTAAATTTTAAGGGGGTGTTATCATTGAAAGAACCAGCATATAAATTTATAGATATTAACTTAATAGAAGCTAATAAACATCAGCCAAGAACTCATTTTGAAAATGAAAAAATAAAAGAACTTGCTGTATCAATAGAACAAAATGGCTTATTACAACCAATCGTCGTAAGACCTATAGATAATCATTATCAAATAGTTGTAGGTGAAAGAAGATTTAGAGCATGTAAGCTAGCTAATCTGGATGAAGTTCCTTGTATTGTAAGAGAATATGATGAACAGGAAAGTGCTACAGCAGCGATTGTGGAAAACATTCAAAGAGAAAATCTTTCACCAATAGAAAAATCTTTAGCTTATCAACAAATACTTGATAATCAACAAATCACTCAGGAGGAACTTGCTCAAAAAGTTGGAAAAAAACAAAGTACAATAGCAAATAAACTAAGATTGCTTCAAATACCTATCACAGTACAGGAAGCAGTGAGAAGAAGAGATATAACTGAAAGACATGCAAGAGCATTACTAAAGTTAGATTCTACAGCCTCACAAAATAAGATGCTTCGAGAAATCATGGATAAGCATCTTAATGTTGAACAAACAGAAAAACGTATTAAAACCAAACTGGAACCAAAAAAACCTAAAGGTAAAAACAAAAGTATTTCACAAAACTTAAAAATAGCAATGAATACTTTAGATCAAGCAATTGATATGGTACAACATGCTGGTGTAACAGTTCAATTTGAAACTCAGGAATCTGATGAAGAAGTTATTTATGTCATTAAGATGAAGAAATAACTTCATCTTTTTTATAGTAGCCTAGTAAAATTTCAATGAATTTATTTAAAAATCTTTTAA
>JAJQDJ010000276.1 GCA_021202205.1 Erysipelotrichaceae bacterium | reverse complement strand
GCCCTCCAAATCAGCCCTCCCTTAATTCCAGTTTCATTTTACAATACGGGATTTTACAAATAAATCAAGTTGTACTTTATTTTATAGGAAAAATAATGTAAAATAGTAATATATATGGAGGTAAGTTATAAAATGACAATGATCAAAGGTATTGCGGCATCTAATGGTATTGCTTTAGCAAAAGCTTACAAATTAGTTATGCCAGATTTAACAGTGACTAAAGTAACTGTTGATGATGTAGAAAAAGAAGTACAGGTTTACAAAGATGCTGTGGCTAGTACTGCTAAGGAATTAGAAGTAATTAAAGAAGCTGCATCTAAGAATTTATCAGCCGAAGAAGCTGCTGTATTTGACGCACATGCACAAATCTTAGCTGACCCTGAAATGGAAACTCAAGTAGTTGACAAGATTACAAATGAAAAAGTCAATGCTGCTGCTGCTTTAGAAGAAGTTTCAAACACATTTATCATGATTTTTGAAAGTATGGAAGATGAATACTTCAAAGAAAGAGCTGCTGATGTTAAAGACGTTTCTCGTCGTTTATTAGCCAATTTATTAGGTAAACCATTACCAAATCCTGCTTTAATTGATTCAGAAGTTGTTATTATTGCTGATGATTTAACACCATCTGATACTGCTCAATTAAATAAGAATTTAGTAAAAGGTTTCGCTACTAATATTGGTGGTAGAACTTCTCACTCAGCTATTATGGCTCGTAGCTTGGAAATCCCTGCAGTTGTTGCTTGTAAAACAATTACTGAAGATGTTCAAGAAGGTGACTTTATTATCTTAGATGGTATCAATGGTGACGTTATTATTAATCCTGATGAAGATACTATTAAAGAATATGAAGTTAAACGTGATGAATATATCGCTTATAAAGAAGAATTAAAACAATTAGTTAATGAAAAGACTATTTCTACTGATGGACATCAAGTTGAATTAGTAGCTAACATTGGTGGTGCAGGTGACTTACCAGGTGTTAAAGAAAACGGTGGCGAAGGTGTCGGATTATTCAGAACTGAATTCTTATATATGGAATCAGCAGATCTTCCTAGTGAAGAAAGACAATTAGAAGTATATAAAGAAATTTTAGAGGCAATGGAAGGTAAACCAGTTGTTGTTAGAACATTGGATATCGGTGGCGATAAGAAGATTGAAGCTATTGATTTACCAGATGAAATGAACCCATTCTTAGGTGTTCGTGCAGTTCGTTTATGTTTCCAAAGAGAAGATATTTTTAGAACTCAATTAAGAGCATTATTAAGAGCAAGTGTTTATGGTAACTTAAGAATTATGTTCCCAATGATTGCTACAGTTCAAGAATTTAGAAAAGCTAAAGGTATCTTATTAGAAGAAAAAGATAAATTAGTTGCTGAAGGAATTCCTGTATCTGATGATTTCCAAGTAGGTATTATGATTGAAATTCCTGCTGCTGCTGTATTGGCTGATGTATTAGCTAAAGAAGTTGATTTCTTCTCAATTGGTACTAATGATTTGATTCAATATACATTTGCTGCAGATAGAATGTCTTCAGGTGTTGCTTACTTGTATCAACCATTTAATCCATCTATTTTACGTCTTGTAAGAAATGTTATCAAAGCAGCTCATGCAGAAGGTAAATGGGCAGGTATGTGTGGAGAAATGGCTGGTGAACCATTAGCTGGACCATTATTATTAGGTTTAGGACTTGATGAATTCTCTATGTCAGCTACTTCAATCCTAGCTCAAAGAAAGTTAATAAGATCACTTTCTAAAGCTGAAATGGAAGAACTTGCTAATAAGTGCTGTGATTGTGCTACAATGGATGAAGTTGTTGCATTAGTTAAAGAAGCTACAGGTCAATAAGATTACAACAAAGGTATGTTTTGTGCATACCTTTTTTTATATATTTCAATTTATGATTATCATAATTTATATTTGTTTAAATATAAAATTTTTATTTTGATTTTTACAATATAATTCATTTTTTATTTATTTCTTGCGTAAATTTTCGATTTTGTGTTTAATTTTGTATGATGTTGTGTTAGAAATACAAATATAAACTTGAAAAAAGTGAATTGATTGTTTTAGTTAAGGAGAGAAGAATGAAGAGTATTTTAAAAAACATTAAAAAGAAAATAATTATAGTTTTATTATGTTACTTTATGTTGTTACCTATTAGCGTTTATGCTATAGATAATGTTCCTGATGCACCCGAAAATACTATTGCTGTTGGTGTTGATATTTCTTATCATAATGGTACAATTGATTTTGAGCAACTTGCTACAGAAGTCAATTTTGTTATTATAAGATGCGGATATGGAAGTAATTATACAAAACAAGATGATGCCAATTTTGAGACTTATGTAAAAGGTTGTATAGAAAATAATATTCCTTTTGGTGTTTATCTTTATTCATATGCAGATACTGTTGCAAAAGGAAAGAGTGAAGAGGAACATGCATTAAGATTAGTAGAACAAATTAGTGATTGGGGTGGAAAACTCTCATTACCTGTGTTTTATGATATGGAAGATGCCAATACCTTAGGCAAATGTGATGCTTCAACAAAAGCTGCAATTGCGAAAGCATTTTGCACTGTTTTAGAAGATGCTGGTTACACAACTGGTATTTATGCTAACAAATATTGGTGGACAACTTATTTAACTGATTCTTATTTTGATGATGTTATTAAATGGGTTGCGCAATATTATGATGAGTGTACTTATACGGGGTCTTATTCAATGTGGCAATGTACATCATCCGCAACTTCTTCTGCTGCTGATTCTTCTCTTGATTATAATTATATGATTGAAAATATATTTATTGGTAATAGTTCTAGTAATATAAGTGGTACTACAAAAAGTACAATAAGTAATGCTCAAATTATCACTAATATGGGATTTGTCAATAGTAGTGGTTATTTAACAGGAGTTCCTTTAGGAACGTCTGTTCAAGCAGTTATATCATCTATTAGTAAAGCCTCTTCTGCAACTACTGTAACTATAACTATTAAAAACACAAGTTCTAATGCCATTACAACAGGGACAGTAAGTACAGGAATGACATTGACGCTAAAAACCAATAACGTTTCCAATACTTATACAATTGTTATACGTGGAGATGTGAATGGTGATGGAAAAATAAAATCTAGTGACTATGTAAGAATTAAAAATTATATTATGGGTAATGTCACATTAACAGGTGCTCAAAAGCTTGCGGCTGATGCTAACAAAGATGGAAGTATTAAATCAAGTGATTATGTTCGTATTAAAAACACAATTATGGGAACAGCTACAATAACACAATAAAAGGTATGTTCATCAACATACCTTTTCAAATACATCTTTTTCAATAACTTTGACAACATCTTCTAATATGTCTTTGTCTTTTATGTTAAAACGATTATAACTAGGCGAATCAATATCTAACACACCTACAACTTTATCATTTACAATAATAGGAATAACTATTTCACTTAAACTCTCACTATCACAGGCAATATGCCCAGAAAATTGATGAACATCGCCTACAACAATAGTTTCTTGTCTTAAAACAGCAGCTCCGCAGACACCTTTACCGATATCAATACGAACACAAGCGACTTTACCTTGAAATGGTCCTAAGACCAATTGGTTATTTTTTAATAAATAAAATCCAACCCAATTAATATCTTCAATAACTTCATTTAATAAAGCAGAAACATTTGCTAAATTAGCGACTAAATCTTCTTCATCTTCTACTAAAGCAGATAATTGTGCTAAAAATAAATCTTTATTCATTGCAATCACCTCTAAAATATTATAACATACTTGGTAGAGTCAAAAGTTTATGAAAAACTATGAAAAATTAAAAATATGTGCTAT
>JAJQDJ010000278.1 GCA_021202205.1 Erysipelotrichaceae bacterium | reverse complement strand
AGGCTGCCTCCAAATCAGCCCTCCCTTAATTCCAGTTTCATTTTACAATACGGGAATTAAATTTAACTGAAAATAAGTATGATGCAAAACAATGTAAAAAAATATCTGATCCTAAAAATTCCTTAAATCCTATCAATCAACAATGTAGATTGCTTAAACTGTTTTTGAATTCACACAGTTCATTTAATAGATGTGATATACAAAATTATCTCAATTTATTTTGTTTTATAATGAATCCACCTGTTGATAAGTTAAAGAAAGTAGAAAAACTGCTAAATGTCGCTATATATAGCGACAAAACATTGAAATATAGAGAAGCGTTTAAAACGAAATCCTCATAAAATCAATGTTTTTTTATTTTAATGACGCACACGGTGCAAATGAGGTTTTAATATAAATTATACAAGCTAACATGAAGCAAAAAAAAGACAGTATAGATAATCTATACTGTCCCTAATACTTACTATTCAATACCTACGTAAGTATAACCTTCTTCTTCAATAGCTGCTTTAGCTGCATTGACGTCAAATGCATCATTAACAGTTACAACTGCTGTTCCTTTTTCATGAGAAGTAACAGCTGATTCTACTCCATCTAATGCTTCTAATGCTTTCTTTACATGCATTTCACAATGTTGACACATCATACCTTCTACTTTAATTATTTTTTCCATACTTTCTTTCTCCTTTTCTAATAATATATCTGTTTCAGGCAAAGCACGTTTACGCATTGGACGATCATGCTTTGCACTATGAACCTTAAATAAATTTAAACGAAGTGCATTCATACATACTGTAAAACATGATAATGACATAGCTGCTGCTCCCCACATAGGATTCATTTGAATAGCTGAATAGACACCAGCTGCCATTGGAATCAATATCATATTGTATGCAAATGCCCAAAATAAGTTTTCATGAATATTTCTTAACGTTGCACGACTTAATCGAATAGCTGCGCTAGCATCTGTTAAATTAGAATTCATCAATACTACATCTGCTGAATCAATCGCTACATCAGATCCTGCACCTATCGCAATACCTGTATCAGCTCTTGTAAGAGCAGGAGCATCATTAATTCCATCACCAACCATAGCTACATGACCACGTTTTTGTAATTGTCTAATAACAGCTTCTTTACCATCAGGTAAAACACCTGCAATAACTTTATCAACACCAGCTATATCACCAATAGCCTTTGCTGTCTTTTCGTTATCGCCCGTTAACATAACTACTTCAATTCCCATGTTTTTCATCTGCAAAATAGCTTGGGCACTATCCTCTTTAATAACATCTGCAACAGCAATCATACCTAATACTTTATCATCACAAGTAAAGAATAATGGTGTTTCCCCTTGCTGTGATAATTGATTAGTAGCATCACTCAATCTTTGTGAAATCTTATGTTGACTAGATATATATTTATAAGATCCACCAACAATTTCATGATTATCTATTTTACCACTTAAACCATGACCAGATAAAGCTTTAAAATCATCAACATCTAATAATTCAAAATTATTCTTTTCACCATAATTGACTATGGCATTTGCTAATGGATGTTCACTCTTTTTCTCTAATGAATAAGCATAGTATAGGAATTCATTTTCCTTGATACCATCTTCTGCTATAATATCAGTCACTTCTGGTTTACCTGCTGTAATTGTACCAGTTTTATCTAAAGCAACAATTTGAATTTTACCAGCATTTTCCAAAGCTGCACTTGTTTTAAACAAGATACCATTTTTAGCACCCATACCATTACCAACCATAATCGCAACTGGTGTCGCAAGTCCTAAAGCACAAGGACAAGCAATAACCAAAACAGAAATTGCACGTTCTAAGGCATATGCTAAATCATTACCTGTAACATACCATATTATTCCAACAACTGCAGCTATAATCATAATAGTTGGTACAAAGATACCAGAAACTTTATCAGCAATTCTTGCAATAGGTGTTTTTGTTCCAGCAGCATCACTAACCATTTGAATGATTTGTGAGAATGTTGTACCTTCACCAATACGAGTTGCTCGTGCTTTAATAAATCCTGATTGATTCATCGTCGCTGCTCTTACTGTATCATTGATTGTTTTATCTACAGGAATTGATTCACCTGTTAAAGCTGATTCATCTACTGCACTACTACCTTCAATAATAACACCATCAACTGGTATTGATTCACCAGGTCTAACGACAAAAATATCTCCAAGTTCAACATCATCTATATCGACTTCGACTTCTTCATTATTTCTCATAATAACTGCAGTCTTAGGTGCCATTTTCATCAAATTTTTTAAAGCATCTGTAGTTCTACCTTTAGATAATGATTCTAATGTCTTACCAACAGTAATCAATGCTGGAATCATAGCTGCTGATTCAAAATACAACTGATTATGATACATACTCATCAAATCAGCATTACTTGTTCCTTGAGTAATCAAATAAGTCATTTGATACAATATATATAATGACCATCCAAACGATACACTAGAACCTAATGCAACTAAAGTGTCCATATTTGGTGCACCATGGAATAAAGATTTAAAACCAGAAACAAAGAAAGCTTTATTAATATACATTACAATCATGGCCAATAACATCTCTGTAATAGCCAAACATATATGATTATGTTCAAAGAAACTAGGTACTGGCCATCCACACATATTATGACCCATTGTAATATACATTAATATAATAAGAAATATCACTGATGACATTAATCTCTTCGTTAATTTAGGTGATTCATGATCTTCTAAAGCTTCTTCATCAGCTTTTAATTTTTCACTATGACTTACTTTCTTAGCTTCTTCACCTTTAAGTCGTGCTCCATAACCTGCATCTTCTACAGCCTTAATAACTTCATCTTTTGTAGCTGTCCCTTCAACTGTCATAGAATTTGTTAATAAAGAAACATTAACAGACTCTACATTACTAAGTTTAGATACAGCCTTTTCTACATGTGCCTGACATGCAGCACATGTCATTCCTGTAACAATATATTGTTCCATAATCTATATCACATCCCTTCATTATTTCATCAACTTTTGTAAAACATTACATAATTCATCAATAGTTTCATCATTTCCAGCTTTAATATCCTCTACAACACAATTTCTAATATGACAATTCAATAATACTTTATTAAAACTATTCAATGCTGCTGTGGCAGCTGATACTTGAATAAGTATATCAGGACAATAAATATCATTTTCAACCATTTTCTCAATGCCTCTAATTTGTCCTTCAACTTTCTTTAATCTTGTAAGTAATGCTTTTTGTTCTTCTTCACTTCGTTTCTTATGTCTGCCACTACACATTAGACAACTTTCATCAACAATTATATCTTCATCCATCTATATCAACTCCTTAAATACCCTCTAGGGGTATTTAAAATACAAATATATAATATACCCCTGGTGGGTATATGTCAATAGATATGATAATAAAAAATGTCATTACATATCATTTTCACAAAGCTTGTAATAATACATTAAATTATTTTTGTATTTATACAAAAAAGCGAATGAAGATATTAATTGATATAAAATTCATTGAATATATCAATATTTTAAAAAATAAAAAAACGCTTCAAGTAGGACTCGAACCTACGACCCACGGATTAACAGTCCGTTGCTCTACCAACTGAGCTATTGAAGCAAATACAATCTATTGATTGCAAATAGAATTATAACAGATATCTCATATTTTTCAAGAGTAAATTTTTATCATATTAATAATTACTATAAATTTAACATTCATGTTTTTATATTTATGATACAATATATATAACAAACAAGGAAGTGAGCCTTATGACTAAAAAAATAACCCGTATTGTAAAATGAAACTGGAATTAAGGGAGGGCTGATTTGGAGGGCA
>JAJQDJ010000118.1 GCA_021202205.1 Erysipelotrichaceae bacterium | reverse complement strand
ACCCGTAAAGTCATTAACATATAATTTCTTAAAAATAAACTTAATGACATTGGGCTATATCCAAGTATTTTATCTAATCTATCGCGCGAGCTAGATGAGGCAACAATTGTTTGATAATGATTCTTACGTAGATATTCTAATAATTCTATTAATCCTTTTTTTAAAGGCACACCATTTTTTTCAAAATAATCGTATAAATATATATGAACATCTTTAGCTACTTTATAAGCATCAAAATCCTGGCCGTATCGTTCTTTCATCAAGCGATTGGCGTTTTCCATTGACTGACCTAAGAATAATTTATAAAATTCTTCATCCATGTCTAGTTTCTGTTCTTTGAGAATTGTTTGATAAGCTTTAAAAGCTACTCTTTCATTATCAAACATTAACCCATCCATATCAAATATAACTGCTTTAATCATATTAATCTAAATCTTCACCATTTGATTGAATACATTTCTTATACCACTCAAATGAATCTTTCTTATATCTTTTATATGTTCCATTTCCCTGATCATCAACATCTACATAAACAAACCCATAACGTTTACGAATTTCACCAGTACTAGCAGAAACCAAATCCAAACATCCCCAGGTTGTATAACCTATCAAATCAACACCTTCATCAATAGCTTCACTCATTGCCTGAATATGGGCACGATGATATTCAATACGATATGGATCGTGAACACGACCATCTTCTTCTAAAGTATCAAAGGCACCTAACCCATTTTCACAATTTAATAAAGGAATTTGATATCGATCATAAATTTCATGCAAGAAGAATTTTAAACCTTCAGGATCAATAGCCCAGCCCCAATCGCTAACTTTTAAGTAAGGATTTTTTACACCACCAATTAAATTGCCACCAATTGTTTCGGTCTCTTCATCATGAATAGGTACCAAATTTGTAAAATAATAAGAGAATTCAAAGAAATCCACTTTACCATTTTCTAAATCTCTGGTATCTTCTTCAGTTATTTCAATCGTTACACCATTTTCCTTCCATAAACGTTTCGCATATGAAGGATAATGTCCTCTTACAAAAGTATCAGAAACATAATAGAATCGATCATGCATAACTTTTTGACTCAGCTGCTGATCTTTTGGATCACAAGTATAAGGATGTGTAAAGAGACCTGCTGTCATACATCCTATTTTCTTTTCAGGATAATGATCATGGACATATTTTACTACCTTTGCTGAGGCAACAAGTTGATGATGCAAACGTGTGTAAGCATTCTGCACTTCAAGTTGATTACTTTCATCAATAATAGTGAATAATGCAGCATTAATCTCATTAAAAGTACTCCAATAAGTAACTTCATCTTTGTATTCATTAATTGCAAATGTACTAAATTGATAAAATTCATCAATTAATTTTCTATTCAACCAACCATTCATTTCAGTTACATAGAAAGCTGGCATATCATATTTATATAAATGCACAATAGGTTCAATGCCATATTTTAAACACTCTTGAAATACATTATGATAAAAATCAACACCTTCGTGATTAACTCCTTTTTCTATACCATAAGGATATATTCTTGCCCATGATAAAGTTAAATTAAATGCTTTAAATCCCATTTCACCAAACAATGCAATGTCTTCTTTATAATGATGATAAAAATCTGTAGCCTTATGATTTGGATAAAATTCACCAGGAATGCATGCTAATTTAGCCCCTTCTGGTAAATTCACATTATCAAAAGCGCCCACAGTTTTACCATAACTTCCATCACTCATTTGATAAGTTGCCATACGAGGGGTATCGACAGTCGCTCCTAATTGGTAATCAGTCATATTTGGTGATTTACCACCTTCATTCCAGCCTCCTTCAGCCTGATTAGCAGAAATATCTCCACCCCATAAAAAATTACTAGGAAAACTCATTATATTACCTCCTTATCAGCAGGAAAAACAATTCCTACACTTTTCCTTGCCTGTGTTATAATATCCATGACAATCATACTTTTACTCATCATTTCATTAGCTTTATGATAATCTAGATTTTGTAAAATTTTTACAAATTCTATAAATTCGTAATACATACGATGCGCATATGTCTGTACATTATATATTTGCTCACTATTATCATTTTTTATTACTTTAAAATCCTTTACAGTATTAGCTGGAGTTTGCACAAGTATACAACCTTGATCTCCCTGAATACTTGTCATAATTGGTGCTTTGCAATCTTTAGCACCAATACATACAGCTTTAAAATCACCATAATCTAATGTTAATATACCTGAAGTATCTATACCTTTTTCAATGTTTGCTTGATAATGAACAGCTAATGGTTTGCCAAACAATGCAACAATCAAATGAATATTATATACATTTAAATCCATCAATGCTCCACCAGATTGATTAACATCAAAAGCTGGCATTATCTTTCCTTCTTTAAAAGCATTATAACGTGATGAATATTGTGAATAATTGGCTGATACTTTCTTTATATTTCCAATATTATCAATGACTTCTTTCATTTTTAAAACATTAGGTAAATATTGAGTAGATATAGCTTCTAATAATATAACATGATTTTTAATCGCCACTTCATTAAGTATTTTTAATTCCTCAACATTTGAAGTGAATGGCTTTTCACATATAACATGTTTTCCCATGTTTAATGCTTTCAAACACATTTGATAATGCAAGTAATTATTGGTTGCTATATAAACAACGTCTATATTATCATCTGCTAATAGTTCATCAATATCATGATAAACTTTAGGAATATGATACTCTGATGCAAATTGCATATTTTTTTCATATGACTCTTTTCTAGTGGCAATAGCTTGTATATCAAAATCTGGTACATCATTAATAAAACGCATTAGATCTTTGACAATCATACCTGCCCCAACAATTCCTAATTTCACTATCTAGCCTCCTTTGCAACTTTGGTTGCTTGTTCAATAATTTCCAATACTTTAACTACTTCTTCGTCTTTTACTATTTTTGTACCACCATTAATAATAACATCATATAGATTATCATAAATAATACCATAGTCACCAATTTCTGTTGGTATTTTTTTATAATATCATTACCATCTTTATCAATATAAGATAATGTTCCCCATTTATCCTCTGGTAATGGATCAAAACTTATTTCTATTGGTCCTGGTTTTAGTTTTAAAGCACTTTGATGACCTAATGGTGGCATCAAAAAGCTTCCTTTTTTACCATGAACAATAAATCTTGGATAATCTAATTTTACATAAAAACTAGTTTTAACAATAGCTTTCATATGATCATAATAAAAATCAATATCATAGTAGTCATCAGATTCTCCAGGATTATCAATACTACGGCAATCGTAAACCAATTTTTTTGGAAAACCAAATTCACCAATAATTTGATCTATAGGATGCACAGCTAAACCATATAACATGCCGAACTCTTTTCTTTCACAAATGCTTGGACGATAGTAATCATAATGTGATTCCACTTCAACGATATCACCTAATACACCTGATTGAATTACTTTTCTAACTGTACGCATATCAGCATCAAAACGACGATTTTGATTAGCTATAACAACAACACCTTTTTCCTTAGCTTCATCGAACACTTCCTGAGCTTCTTTGGCAGTCATCGCAAAAGGTTTTTCACATAAAACATTTTTACCATGATTCATCGCAAGTTTTGTATAGTATACATGAAATTGATCAGGAGTATTGACAACAATTAAATTAACTTCTTTGTCATTCATGACTTTGTCAATATCACTTGTAAACGTAATATTAGGATACCAAGTTTCTCGCTCCATATCATCCACTCTATCTTCTTCACGACGGTAAATATATTTAACCTTGATTGTCAATGTCATTAAGTTTATTTTTAAGAAATTATATGTTAATGACTTTACGGGT
>JAJQDJ010000059.1 GCA_021202205.1 Erysipelotrichaceae bacterium | reverse complement strand
CCATGTTTTTATATTAATGATGCCATTTTTGAAGTGCGAAACTTGAGTTTTTTATATCTACAAATATAACTGATCCAGGTGTATGACCAGGTAAATCTAGCACTACAATATCATGATTACCTAAATCAAATAATTCAGGCATTTCTAATAAATCATCAGGATTTTTAAAATTTAACAATTCACAATCAAAATGACCACGTTTCATTGTCATATGTTGTTTATAGGTATCTAAGTCTTTATAATTCATATAAACTTTATCAAATTCATTACTTAAACCTATATGATCAATATGACCATGAGATAAAGCTAAAAAAATAGGTTTATCAGTTATAAGAGTAATGGCATCTATTAAGCTATCTTCATCCTTACCACTATCAATCAATAATGCTTTATCATTTCCTTCTATTAAAAACAATGCTTCTTTATATTTATCTAAGATACATGTAGTATCTCTATTTATATTATATATATCATACATAATATAACCTAATCATAAGTTCTTACTGGTAAAATAAGATGCATAGAATAATCAACAATATTATCTTTTTGATCATAACTTTTAATAATAAATTGTCTCATAGTACCTACAAATAATAAGATAACTTTATCAGTATTTAAACTTCTAATAGCATCACTTAAATATCTTGCTTTAAAAGATATTTTTAAAGGATCACCATTAAAGAGTGCATCATAAATATTTTCTTCTACAGAACCTACTGATTGAGAAAAAGAAGATACTTTAACTTGTTTATTATCCATAGTTAAAGTAATATAATCATCTTTTTCATCTAATAATAAAGTAGCACGTAATACAGCTTTCAATAATTTAGAACTATCAACACTTAAAGTATGATTAAATGTTTGAGGAATTAATCGAGATATATCAGGATATGTACCTTCTATTAATCTTGATCTTACATATGTATCATCTAATATAAACAATGCTTTGCGATCTGATACATAAACATCAATAACTTCATCTTTTTCAATGATACGACTTAATTCGTTTAAACTCTTTTTAGGAATAATAATATCAAATATAGCTTCTGAATCTGTCTTAATTGTTTTTTTAGCGAGTCTATAAGTATCTGTAGCTGTTAAATCTAATATATTATTTTGTGCTTTAAAATTCACTCCTGTATAAGCTTGACTTGTTTCTTTGTCACTAGTTGCAAATACTGTTTGTTCAATAGCTTCTTTTAATAAAAATGAATGAATTGTAAAATGTACACCTTCTTGACTAAAATCAATTCGTGGATAATCAAAACTAGACATACCATTTAATTGAAATTTAGAATTATATCCTTCAATTCTCGTAAATGTTCCATCTAATATTGTCATATGAATATCTTCACTATCCATTTTTCTAACAATTTCTAAAATATATCGAGAATTAAGTACAACTGCTCCTTTTTGATTAACCTTAAGATTATCTTTAATTGTTACTTGAATAGACATGTTGCTATCACTACCAGTTAAAATCAATCTATCACTTTTTAAATCAAATTGGATACCGATTAAAGCTGCAATAGGATTCTTTGGTGAAACAGCTCTTGATACTTTAGATAATGCATCTAATAAAATTTTTCGATTAATTATAAAATCCATAATATTCTCCTTTTTTATTTTTAATAATTATAATTTAATAATAATAATATTGTGAATAATGTGCATAACTTTTATTTTAAATGAAATAATCATGTATTTTTTAATATTTTATGGTGAAAAGAAAGTGCACAAATGTGCAAAACTAGAGAAGTTTCTTTTTTATTTCATTAATAGCTTGTTGATAATTTTTATCAGTTTTCAGTTTGTTTTGAACTTTGTTGTGAGCTTTCATAACTGTTGAATGATCTCTACCTCCAAATTCTTGTCCAATTTGAATAAATGAGATATCATTAATCATTTCTCTAACTAAATATATAGCAATATGTCTAGCCATAGCAATAGAAGACGTACGACTTTTAGAGTTAATTTGTTTAACTGTCAAATTATAATAATTAGCAACACATTGTTTAATACTATCAACAGTTAGTTCTTTTTTAGCTTCAGGTATGTAAGAATCTCTAAAAGCTTCTAAAGCAAAATCCAAATCTATAACATCTTTATCTGTCGGACATATTAATTTATAAAATAATAACCTTTTTAAGCTTCCTTCTAATTCTCTTACATCAGTATTAAAATGACTCGCAATAAAATCCAAGACTTCTTCACTAATTGGATATTCTACATTTTCTATTTCAATTTTTTTTCTTAAAATAGCTTTAGACGTTTCAAATTCAGGTGTATCGATGCTTACTGTTAAACCTGATGAAAAACGACTGACCAAACGATTTTCCATTCCTCTAAGATCTCTAGGAGGCTTATCTGATGTAATAACAATTTGTTTCTTATTATTAATCAAAGTATTAAAAATATTAAAGAATATTTCACTACTAGAATCTTTTTTAGTCATAAATTGAATATCATCTATAAGTAAAATATCGATATGACGATACTTATAATTAAATTCTTTAATAGTATGATTGGATAAAGATGAAATATATTCATTGACAAAATTTTCACTTGTTATGTATAAAACTCTTATGTTAGAATCATTCTTTCGAGCATAATTTCCAATAGCATTTAATAAGTGTGTTTTTCCTAAACCAGAATTACTATGAATAAACAATGGTGAATAAGAAATACCAGGTTTCATTGCTACTGCAAGTGAAGCATTTTGAGCAATCCTATTACTATTTCCTACAACAAAATTTTCAAATGTTAGATCTTCATTTAAATTATTTTCAATTTCTAATAATTGATCTTTTGTAGCATAACTTTTACTATAATCTTCTTCACTCATTAATGTGAGATGATATTGTCCATTAGTAACATTGTTATATATTTCTTCAAGATATTCCATATAATTAATAACAAAATCATAACACCATTTTGTATCAATAGTTATAATAACTTTATTTTTTTCTATATCTTGAATTTTCATAGTTGTAAAAAAAGAATCATAAGTTATTTTGTCTAAATTGAATTCTTCTAAACGATTTTTGAATATATTTAAGGTTTTATGCCAATCAATATCTAAATTATTCACATAATCACCTTCTCTCAATATTCTATTATAAATGAAATTGCATAATTTTTGAAGAGTAAATAAGTTTTGCACCATTTATTCACATAGTTATGCACATCAAATAATAGGCTTATATCAATACTTTTTTAATTATTCACAACTCTATTAGAACTATAAAAGTGCATAACTTATGTTCACATTGTGCATAACTTGTGGAAAATATAATTAAAAAGCATACATAAATATGTTTTAAAAGTATTTGATTTGTGATGATATTTTTAAGATAATATAGATATGTAGAGGAGGATTAATTATGGCAGCTTTATCAACACTTTTTCCAGTTTTCTTTATGTTAGCATTAGGTTTTATATGTAAACTTAAGGGTTGGATTACTCCAGAACAGAAAGCAGGAGCCAATACGATTGTATTTAATATTTTGTTTCCTATTTTAGTATTAAGTTTGATATTATCAGCAACTATTGATATGACACAAATTAAAATTATTGGTTATGTTTTTGTGGCTTATATGTTAGCACTTATTTATGGTAAGATTGTAGCACCATTTGCATCAAAGAAATATGCTAAGTTTTCACCTTATTTATTAACGGTTGTAGAAGGTGGTAATGTAGCATTACCTTTATATTTATCGATTGTAGGAACTTCTAGTAATACTGTTATTTATGATATTGCTGGAACTGTTAGTTGTTTTATTATTTTTCCAATATTAATAGCGAAAGAATCATCTAGTGCATCTTCTGGTAAAGAAATGGTTAAAAGTCAATGTCATTAAGTTAAGATTTGGTGACATTCCCCTTCTCAAAAATGAGAAG
>JAJQDJ010000282.1 GCA_021202205.1 Erysipelotrichaceae bacterium | reverse complement strand
TAGACTCTTAGATTATACTATATTTACGCACACGGTGCAAATGAGGTTTTTTAATTTTTCATAGTTTTTCATAAACTTTTGACTCTACCCATTTCTTTTGGAGGTTTAACTTCTGATAAAACAGGAGCCAATAATACTTTCCCACTACCTCTATATGTATTCACTAATCCTTCACCACTTACAGCACTACCAACTAATGTTTTACCTGATCTTTCCACTGTAAAATCTAAAGTTCCGCTCCAAGCTATCGCAAAATTACCATCTACCTTTAAAACATCATGATCCAGTGTGACTACAATTAATTCTTCATAAGGGCAATAACTCTCTAAAGCCACAACACCACTCCCAGTAACGCCAAGATTAAACAAACCTTCATCACCAGCCACTGCACTTGAAAAATTACTTCTCACTACTAACTTTTGTTTTAAAGAAGCTTCGCAGGCTAAAAACATTCCATCTTCTAAAACAATAGATTGTTTCCATTCATCTAAATCCAATAAAATAATATGTTTATAAGTTGGTTATAATACCAATAGACCATCACCCGTATATTCTGGTTTAATGGCAGATTCATTGGTCACTTTTCCTCTTACAGCTTTGGTTAATAAATCTCCTGCGCCTTTAATACCTGTTGTTGCTTTAACGTTACCAACCATCCATTGCATTGCGCCTGCTTGAATGGTTATATTAGCTTTAGATAAATCACATATTAACTGTCTTTTCTTAATATTCATTTCCTGACAATAATAAGACATAATTGCATCATCAGGCGAAACGGATAATTCTCTTTGATATTCAACAATTTGAAATGGTCCAAGTTCATTAATCATTTTGATATCATCATTATTAGTAAAATTAGATATTTTAAACATATTCTTCCCTCAATATCTAAATTGTAACATATTCATAAAAGAATGCGATTAACAATTTTCATTTTAGAAAAAATAATGTACAATAAAAAAAGGAGGATAACTTATGGAACTGATTATTTCAAGAATACTAAAATATTTAAATGGTTGTCTAGTTGATGATCATATGTATCGTATAGGAAATTTTATAGTCAAAAATTATAAGGATATGGGTTGCTTATCTTTAAATGATTTTATGAGTAAAGGACATTTTAGTGAAGCAGAGGTATTAGATTTTTGCGGACACCTTGGTTATGGTTCTTTTGATACATTTAAAGAACAATTGCTAATGGATCAACAATTAAGATTAGATCAAATACAATCAAGAATGATTATGGCTGATTGGAATAAATATTTGGATGATTTACAAATCAAATCAACAAAACCAGAATTTATGAAGATGATTGATGAATTATGTGATTTAATCTTTGAGAATGATCGTATTATTATTGAAGGCGGTTTGTTTCCAACTGGATTAGCAGTTGATTTTCAGACAGATATGATTTCTTTTGGTAAAGAAGTGATTGACTATCATCATTTTGATAATAATTTTAAGTTTAAGGAAGATGATATTGTTTTATTTATTACAGCAACAGGAAGAATGATGGAATATGACGCCAAAGATATGGTGAAACAAAACTTATGTGAGGCCTATGTTGTACTACTTACACAGAATATCAAATATATCAATTTTGAAAATGTTTGTGCTGATTATGTTATTCATGTGACAGGTAAATTTGATAGCATTGATTTTGGCTATCAGATATTACGTGTATTGGATATATTAAGAATTCGTTATTATCAGAAGTATTATAAATAATATGTTTGCGATTAAAGGAAAATATAATACAGCGTAAGTTTTTGTTTAACAATGTATTGTCTGAATTATTGACGAATCACAGGAGTATGGGAGCAATTGTAGACATTATTAAATCGTTTTATAATTTTTAAAGCACATTGGGGAAGACATCTTCCCTTTTCAAATATTGAAAAAATGATAAAAAAGCACATAATCCTATAAAAAATACTTTTATTCATTTTCAACTTCCTTTAAAATAATATTAAAAGGAGAAATGATTATGTTTGATGAATTATTATTGGTTATTTCATTTTTGGCAGGAATGGCTGGTACTTGGATAGGAGGTACGCAGGCATTTATTTGTACAGGATTAATTGGAATTCTTTCTACTGTTTTGGCTGCTGCTGGTGTATCTACAACTTTTTTAGATACTTATGTTTTAAATGGTTTCTTTTTACCATGTATTATTTTTAATGGTGCTTGTGTGGCTACTGCATATGCTGCTAAGCGTTACGATATCCGAGGCTTTGAAACAGGGAGAACATTAGCCTTTACAATGGATACAGGTGTTTTGCTTATTGGTGGTCTGGCTGGCCTTTTAGGTTATGTGGTTTATGCTTTGGTGGTCTATTCTGGCATAGGAATTGATCAGGGAGCTGTTTCTGTTATTACAGTAGGTGTTTTATGTCGTTTATTTTTAAATCAGGAACAAAATATCAACAAAGCAAATATTCATCATTTATTGAATAGCTCAGCTAATTTCTGGGCTTATCAAATATTGTTTGGTATAGGGGTATCACTTGCCATGAGTATTTTTGCGAAAGAAACAGGATTATATACAATTGGTTTTTCTATTAGTGCTATGTCACTTATTTTCTGTTATTTTGATCCTACATTCCCAGCAACACATCATATTACGTTGGTGGCTGGTTATGCTGTTATGCAAACAGGTAGTATTGCTTTAGGTGTTGTTTTTGGTTTACTAGCACATTTGACTTGTCAGATTTTTGGCTATATTTTCAATACAGAATGTGGTACACATATTGATCCACCTGCAGTTGCTATTATGATTTATAGCTTTATTATTTTTATGTTTTTCTAGGAGTTTATAATGAATGTTGAAATTATTAATGTAGGAACCGAATTATTACTAGGTGAAATCATTAATACCAATGCCACGGCACTATTAAAAATGTGCCGTGATTTAGGTTTTGATGTTTATCATACGAGTGTTGTTGGGGATAATCCTGAAAGATTATTATCTTGTATAGATGCAGCTTTTAAACGTGGGGCTGATTGTGTGATGACAACAGGAGGACTTGGGCCTACTACTGATGATCTAACAAAAGAACTATCTGCACAGTATTTCGGTCTTGATATGGTTTTATGGGAAGAAGAACGACAAAAGGTTGAGAATAAATGTGTTTTTGTAAGTTTAAGTCGTCATATTTCTGATAACAATTTTAAACAGGCTTATTTTCCTAAGAATGCTTATATTTTAGAAAATGATAGTGGTACAGCCAATGGCTGTATTATGTTTAAGGATGATAAGATGATTGTGAATATGCCAGGACCACCTTTAGAGCTCAACTATGTGATAGAACATTCACTGAAACCGTATTTATTACAGTATCAAAAAGATAAAATATACACTTATGATTATTTAACGATGTTCATAGGGGAAAGCAAGCTGGCTGAAGTATTGAATGATATTATTGAACATCAAAATCAAGTATCTATCGCTTTGTATGCTGGTAAGGAAACAGTACGTGTGAGACTGGCAGT
This sequence comes from Erysipelotrichaceae bacterium, assembly GCA_021202205.1. Taxonomy (GTDB): domain Bacteria; phylum Bacillota_I; class Bacilli_A; order Erysipelotrichales; family Coprobacillaceae; genus JAJQDJ01. Next base: position 429 of record JAJQDJ010000282.1, on the reverse strand, counting down.
CAAAGCTCATAGTCAAGAGGAAGCAGATGAGCTGATGGTTTATACTAAACAAGCTATTGAGGAAAGAATATCAGCTTATATCATTTATGGAAATATCAAGGAGTCTTTAATTCACAATATGGTTCCTATATCATTGGAATATATAGGTGATTTTCGTTTACAGGATGATTTTTTAAAACCATTTATCAGTAATGAACCACAAATTCATATTACGATTACTTCAACAAAGAATGAATTAGGAGAAATCATCAAATTTACATTTGATGACTATAGTTTTGAAGTTCCATCTTTGGTTAATGCTTCTTTGTATTATAGTAAGATTGAAGCAAGATTTGTAGCACAACTTTATAAATTTATCATAAAAAAAAGTAAACACCACAATGTCATTAAGTTTATTTTTAAGAAATTATATGTTAATGACTTTACGGG
>JAJQDJ010000224.1 GCA_021202205.1 Erysipelotrichaceae bacterium | reverse complement strand
CCTTCTCATTTTTGAGAAGGGGAATGTCACCAAATCTTAACTTAATGACATTGGTAGGCAGTGATTATTTTAGCAAAATAGTAACTACAAAAGATTCTAGTGGTTCTATTTATGATGAAGATGATGAGAAAACAGCTTCTTATTCTTTCACTATAACAAACTACGATCTTTCTATTCTTACATTAGAGAAAAATGTTGTTGGTTCGACTGATGCTGATAGTTTTGTATTTGAAATAACTTTAACATCAAGTGATGAACTTTATAATGGAAACATTAAAGCAATTCTTAATGGTGCTGATGAAATTACTATTGAATTTGTTGATGGAATAGGTCAAGTAACATTGAGCGCTAATGATAGTCTTGATATATATCTCAAAACAGGCATGTCTTATACAATAGATGAAATTGATAGTCAAGAAGCATTAGATGTTACATATACAATTGATAATGGTGATACAATTGCAGGTTCTTATATGACAGATACTTTAACAAATGATACAACAATATCAATTGAAAATAATTATGAAACAATCGATATCACTGGTACCAAGACTTGGGATGATGCTGATGATCAAGATGGTAAACGTCCTGATAGCATTACAGTTCGTTTATTAGTTGATGGTGAAGAAATTGAATATGTTGTAACAGAGTATGCTGTTGAAAACTATTCAACAACATATGATGGATACGACATCACTAACTCTTATACGCCAGAAAAGACAAGCATAACAGTTGTTAAAGCTTGGGACGATAGTAATGATAAAGATGGTATTCGTCCAGATGAAATTACTGTCGTATTAGTTAAAAATGGTGAAGCTACTGATCAGACAATCACATTAAATGCTGAGAATAACTGGGAAGCAAGCTTTACTGATTTGGATGTATATAGTCAAGGTGTAGCTATTGAATATACAGTAGAAGAAGTAAGTGTTGATGGATATACATCAGAAATAACAGGAAGTATGGCTGAAGGTTTTGTGATTACAAATACACATACACCTGAAGAAACTCCTGAAACACCAACAGAACCTACAACTCCATCTGCACCAGAAGAAAATACACCAAGCGAAACAACAACTCCTACTGCAACTACTGAGACAACTCCAAGTACATCAACTACTGAAACAAGTACGAGTGATACTACTACTGAAACAGTAGAAACAACAGTAAAAACAGGAGATATGATTATGGATTGCATTGTTATTTGTATCAGGTTGTGGAATTGTAGCTTATAAAAAACGTAAAAGCATTTTAAAACGTTAAAAGATGACTGAGGGACGATGTTCCATCGTTCCTCTTCTTTTTATAAAAATTTTGAGAAAGGTGATGAAGTATGTTGAATAGCCGTGATATATGTTTTCAATGGTTGGAAGAGAAGAGAATATCTATTAAGCCATTATCTTATGATAAATATGAAACAGCTGTAAATAAGTATTTATTGTCTTTCTTTAATCAATATTCTATTGATAATCTAGATCAACATATTATCGAAGATTATCTTTATCATCAAATAGAACTTGGTATATCACATAGTACTGCTAAATTTCTTAAAAGTACTATTAAATCTATATATATCTATGCTGAAAGAATATACCATCTTAATCATATTGACTTCTCTTGTATTAAAATTGATGAAAATAGAAAATCAGCAACTATTACACTTACTGACAAACAAGAAGACATTGTTTTTAAATATTGCGTTAGTCATCATGATGCCTTAAGTGTAGCAATTCTACTAAGTCTTTATTTAGGATTAAAGTTTAGTGAAATATGTGTTTTACAATATAGTGATATTCATTTAGATGAACAATATATAGATATTCATAAGATGGTACAAAGAAGTGTCAATAGAGAGAATGATATAACAAAGACGATACTTAATACCATTGACTTAATAGGAACTAGTAAAAGACAAGTTTTTTTATCTGATTTCATGTGTGATTATCTTCGTGATTTCATGGGCGAATATGATGAAAGAAAGTATTTGTTGAATAGAACATATCGTTTACCAGATCAAAGAACTTATCAGAATAAGTTAAAACAGCTAGGCAATCAAAATGGCTTCGAAATAACTTTTCTTATCTTAAGAAATACATTCAAAGAAAATTGTATAAAAAACAACGTTGATATGAAAACTTTGATGAATATGTTAGGCGTTTCAAATATTGTTATTACAAGTAATGATAATACTCTTAACTATTTCAATAATCAAAAAGAAGTAGAAAAACTATTGCCTAAAATCAGGGATTACTCAAATTAAGAGTAATCCTTTTTACATTTTTGTAAAAGAAAAGCACATATGTGCTTTCCGATTATTTGCATGTTAAGGTGATAATGGAAGTATGATTAAGTGAACATATATATCCAATTATTTAACTTATTGATCTGTACATTATATCTTTGCTAGTCTTCTAAAATGTATGATAATACTATCATATAAGGATATATATAAAAATGTCATATTTGTACCAATATTATTTATAGTTCATATTCTTATTTTTATAAAAAAGATACGCCTAAGCGTATCAAACAGCTAATCTTCGTCATCCTCTAGATGATCAATAAACCATGGACGATCGTCTTCTTCAATATCTAAAAAGTCCAAAGTTTGTTCAATCGTATATGATAATTTATTCATTATAATTCTGGCTGCTTTAAGTCTTCCTCTATCTATCATATAATCTGACATATTACACATATGACCAACCTCCTCAAGTTTTTTCTCTGTCATCATTATACCATATTTGCTTTCAATTAACAACTTTTTCTCATTTGGTGTTTTACTATTTGTAAATAATAAGCTAAAAAAATTACTGATTGATTCATCTTCTTTCTGATATTGTTCATATGGATATATAAGAATAATATCTGATAAATCAATATCGCCTTTTATTTTTTTGATTCTTTCTCTCATTCGTTTGAGTTTTCTTTTGCTCATCCCTTTTATTTTTCTTCCTGTTTCTGTATACTTATAGCTGATTGTGCCAATGACACCATCATCGATTTTGGCATGCTTGTGTATAATCCATATGGAATAGACTTTCTTTAGATCGTTGTAATTTGATTTAATAAAATCAATACCTTTTTGTTGGGATATCAAACGGCTGTTATTATGAATGGCTCTTCTCTCTAAACGATAGGGAAGATATCGTGATTTTTGTGGTTCAATATTAATGATAAGTCCTACATTGTTATCATCCAATATTGGACTGTCAACAGTCACAAAAATATCATAGATAATCTTAGTACCTGATATAGACGTATCCTCTTTACCTGTTATAGCAGGATGCTTTTTAAAATACTCTGTGAGATTTTTCATACTGATATTATGACATTCCTTGACACAGCATTTGATAATATAGGCAAGTATTTGTGGATCGGATAAGATGTGTTTGCACTGTTCATCAAATTGTGATTTTTTATCAAGCTCATCAGCTATAGCATTTTGTATGTCCTTCATTGTTTCACCTCATTTTCTACAAAATTACTATAGCATATATACATGAAATACCCAAATTTCGTAAAAATGCACGAAATTGTGCTATTTTTAGATATTTTCGGATGCAAAAAATGACACTTTGTGTCAATATCTTTGCTAGATGTGTGAATTTGGCTTCGAAATTTTAAAAATTGGGTGCTTAAAATAATTAAAAAACATCAAAATAAGAAAAATAAAATAAATAATTATTGATGAATAATCCATAATTTTACGTAAAAGAAAAACACACGGGGGAGTGTGCTTTCCGATTATTTCTCTATTATTTGCACGTTAGGGTGATAATAGGGGGGTATGATTAAGTGAACGACCACTTAACACGTATTATTATAACAAATTTCTTATTTTTGTAAAGGCTTTCAAAGAATTTTTATATATTTTTTTATAAGCCCGTATTGTAAAATGAAACTGGAATTAAGGGAGGGCTGATT
>JAJQDJ010000004.1 GCA_021202205.1 Erysipelotrichaceae bacterium | reverse complement strand
TATAGCACATATTTTTAATTTTTCATAGTTTTTCATAAACTTTTGACTCTACCCTAAATAATCATCTAATGTTTTTTCTAATATTTCAATAACTTCTTCCACACTTTTATTTTCGTAGGATGTTGCAGCCATACCAAAATGACCTCCACCACCCATTTCTTCCATAATGACTTGAACATTAATATCTTTATTACTTCTGGCACTAACAGCCACTTGGCTCTTAGACACACGCCCAATTGTAAATGTAGCTTTAATACCACTGACTTCTAACAAAGCATTACTTGCCCTTGCTAACATACTACGTTGATATTCTTCATCATCTCTTCCATATGTGATAAGAATATCATCATTATATTTATAAGCAGAATTAGTAATTGATAATCTTTCCAAAGTCTCTTCATACGTATCTTCTATCCATTCATAAGCTTGTGTGACATTTGCTTGTAGCTCTCTTAAAACAGCTGCTGATTGAAGCGTTCTAACCCCTACACGTTGTCTAAAGTTATTCGTATCAACAAGCATTCCTGCATACATCGTTGTAGCATCAAGCTCATTAATCTTCACATCACTGTTTTGATAATCCCATAATTCCACAATCAATTCAACTGTGCTAGAAGCCGCAGGCTCTAAATAAGTTAAAACAGGCGCTTCAATAAATTCTTCACCTCTACGATGATGGTCAATAATCATCTTATTTTTAACTTTATCTAATAATAACCTAAATGTAGATAAGCTAGGCTTATGATGATCAACAACAATTAATAAAGTTTTTTTATCTATTCTCTCTAATGCATCTATTGATGAAACAATTAAACCTTTATAACGTTCATCATTTCTTACAATATTAGCAACATTCTTCGTTTTCTCTTCAATTGATTCAAAATCCACAACAACACTGACTTTCTTATCATATGCCATTGCTATTTTGGCTACACCAAGCGATGCTCCAAATGAATCTAAATCAGAATTTTTATGTCCCATCACAATAACCTGTGATGCATTTTTAATCATACCAGCTAATGATTGTGCAATGACTCGAGCACGAACTTTACTACTCTTTTCAAATGACTGACTATTACCACCAAAGTAACGAACCTTATCATCACCAGACTTCACAGCCACCTGATCGCCACCTCTAGAATATGTTAAATTCAAAGCTTGAGTGGCCATATCATCCAATTCTCTAAGTATTCGCGAATTTCTACCTATACCGATACTTAAAGTCATAACTTCATCTAATTCTTTAGACATTTCTTTAAAAGTATCTAATATTGCAAACTTGTTTTCTACCTGCTTTCGATAAATTCTTTCATTAAAAAATGCCAAATAACCACCAGACTTATATCTTCTTATAATAATTCCATTTGAGTAAGCCCAATCCACAATAACCTGCCTAGATTTTGATTGAATTAAAGCTTTCTTAGGTTCATCTGCATTAGCCGTTGATTCTTCATAATTATCAATCGTAATATAAGCCATACAAACCTGTTGATCGAGATAATCCTGCTTTAAGGATAGATAAGATGTACGATCTTTTAAATAAATAAGCTTAGACTCTTGACTATTATATGCTTCAAACTTTTTACCTTTAATATCAATAACCTTTACATCTTCGTCTTCGAATAATGACGCTAGATGTGGTTGCCATTCTAATAATTTAACACCTATGATATTAATATTCATTTCTTTAAATAAATCACTTGTCCATATAATATCCCTATTTTCATCATATTGAATAAGTGCTATACCACCAAATATTAATACATTCTTTTCATCATTTCCTAAAGCATCCGCTACACTTAAACTATTCGCATCTATAGTATAAGATTGATAAACAAGAAATGTTAATAAAATCGTATTTTTAATAGCACAATAAATGGCTAAAGCAAACAATAAAGAACCACCTAATAATAAATACAAACCAAAAAGGAGCATCACTTCTACTGATAATAAAATCATCATCATATTTCTTAATTGTAATAATTTTTTAGTCATGAGCTCATCCCCTTTCTATGATATATATTATAACGTAAATTCGTTAAGATGTCGATAACTCCTAAGATTCCATAAATATATTGAATATATGGTAATAGTATACCAATAAATGCTAGAATCATCAACTTAGGTTTTTTTAATACTATTAATAGCCAACATAAAAAGGCTAAACCTTCTATCATAAAATTCAAAAAAGATAAAGTATAAGCATATCTGAATAACATATTATTTATATGCACAATATTCATAGTCACATAAGAAATAATAAAAATCACTAATAATATCATACCCCACTTATAATTTAAATGCATAGAAGCAATATGAAATGAACCAGGAAATTCAATTTTAAAACGTGATAAAGCCAACTGACAAAACAACAAAATAATATATGTTTCCATAGCGGACATAACAATTAAAAATATTGGTTCAATCGATAATACAGTATTGATTGATAATGATAGCATAAGGGGATGCAATATTTCATAAACTTCTGTTAATTCTTCAGTAATGTTCATTCCTAATATTCCTGAAAATATTTTATAGATAAAAATATTATTCATAAACATAACAATGAAACTACCAAAAAATATCGTTCCTTTACTTGCTTTGTGCTTTAATGCCTCACCAATAAAAATACCAGCTACACAGGATGAAAAAGATGATACAACAAAAAATGGTAATCCCATCAGTGCAATCACAACCATTGCTGCAATACAAACAATAATATTATCTTTGATACTATAAGTATAACCATACCACACTATGGGTACAACCATAACATAACAGATTAAAACATCAATCATACCACCCATATATGTGTTAAGTAATGATAAAACACCAAAAATAGATGCAATCATAGCTCCTTGAACCAATCTTTTCGTATTTGTATGACCCATAAGAACACCCCTTAAAATATTTCATATTATAGCACATATTAAATCTGATAGAGGATTTTATGAAAATTTTTTTAAAATTTTCATTTAAAAAAAGAAATTTGACTTTTTTAAGCGTATATAAATAATAGGAGGGTTTATTATGGAACAAAATGAATTAGAAAAATTTATTAAGATTATGCAAGGAATGCAAGTTCAACATTATTTTAAAATGGATAATCAAAATCCGAAATACTATAAATACGATAATAAATATGTTATATCAGAGGCTGAACAAAGAGGTATTCAGATGCGTTTGTTGAAAGAAGCTCATATCTTATTCCTTTTATTATTAGAAAGATTTCATATTAATTTCTATGATCATTTATGCAGTTGCGATGAAGAACAAATAGATGAATTATTTATGTTATATATTAAGCATGCTGCATTAGATGAGTTTCTTAAAGTATTGAATCGTTATAATACAGGAGTATATGACGACGATGATGAAGACTAATATCATTGTATTGAAGGAGGTTTTCACTTTATGGAAGAAACTATTATATATGATAAGCCTTTTAAGACATATGATGAAATAATATATCTTTTAGAAAGTAGAAATGTTATTATTACTGACAAGGATTACGCAAAAAATTGCTTATCTGATATATCTTATTATACTTTGATCAATGGTTTTAAAAATCTGTATAATATTGACGAATATGATAGATTTGTCATTCCAGTTCCTTTTTATGAATTTTATCTTTTGTATAACTTTGATATGGATATTAATCATATTTTCTTTAAATATATCATGATGATTGAAAAGTCATTAAAATCTAAGATATCTTATATTATTTCTAAACATTATGGTGTTTATACTGATAAAGATGATCCATCTAATGGTAACAGAAATGACTATCTATGCAGATATCATTACTCAGGTACTCCATATAGAAGAAACACCCTTATCAGCTTAAAAGAATCACTAAAAAATGATAATCATAATTTAAGTTTCCCGAATTGCAAGCAGAAAGTGGAATTAAGATGAAAAAAATTTAATTTTTA
>JAJQDJ010000291.1 GCA_021202205.1 Erysipelotrichaceae bacterium | reverse complement strand
TTAGACTCTTAGATTATACTATATTTACGCACACGGTGCAAATGAGGTTTTTAAATTATTTACATTACTAGATGGTGAAAATATAAAGTATTTATTAAACAATAAAAAACAGACTAAAGATAGTAAATAAATCTTACTATCTTTAGATCTGTTATTCTTTTTGTATATTTCGTGCGTTTATCCTATTTAAAATATTGAAGGATATTTGATGGAAAATATTTGTATAAATCGCATGAATATTTAGGAAAATAAGATATTTAAGAATTTGTTTTGATTATTCCTTATTTAACGTGTATAATCAGACTATAAGTGAAAAATAATGTATGGAAAATACATTTTGATATATAGATGAAGGAAGGAAATAGTGCATGTCAAAGGTTATAGCTATTGAAGGCGGTTATAAGTTAAATGGTACTGTGCGCATTAGTGGTGCAAAAAATGCGACAGTGGCACTTATTCCAGCAGCTGTATTGGCTGATGGACCAGTAGAAATATTGGGAGTGCCAGAGATTTCTGATGTGGAAGCATTAGCAATTTTACTTAGAGAATTGAATTGTGATGTTAGTATTAAAGGTGATTCTATTAGACTCGATCCAAGTCAAATGGAAGATATTCCATTGGTGAGTGATGCAGTGAATAAATTACGTGCTTCTTATTATTTTATGGGAGCTTTGTTAGGTAAATATAAAAGGGTGAAGATTAAAATGCCTGGAGGTTGTTATTTAGGACCTCGACCTATTGATCTTCATTTAAAGGGTTTTAAGGCATTAGGAGCCAATATTACTTATGATGAAGTTGAGGAGACTTATTTATTAGAAGCCGATGAATTAGTTGGTCATTCTATTTATCTTGATTTTGCATCAGTTGGTGCAACAATTAATATATTATTAGCAGCAGTTAAGGCTAAAGGCAGGACAATCATTGAAAATGCTGCAAAAGAGCCAGAAATTATTGATGTAACCAATCTTTTGACAAAGATGGGTGCGCATATTAGAGGTGTTGGTACAGATACAATTACAATTGATGGTGTTGAACATTTACATGGAACATTCCATGAAATTATACCAGATCGTATTGAAGCAGGAACGTTTTTGATTATTGCAGCTGCAGCTGGTGAAAAAGTTATTGTTCAAAATGTTATTCCTCAGCATTTAGAAGCTTTAATATCCAAATTAAAGGAAATGGGAGTACAAATGGATGTTGTAGGTGACAGCATTATTGTTTATGGCCCTCAAAAACCTTTAAAGCCTGTTCATGTCAAAACGCAGATATATCCTGGTTTTGCGACAGATTTACAACAACCACTTACGACATTGTTGACGCAAGCTGATGGTAAATCATCAGTTAAGGAAACTATCTATATTGAGCGCTTCCTTCATTGTGAACAGCTTAATAAGATGGGCGCTCATATTGATGTGGATAGGGCATCAAGCGCGATATATGGGCCTACAAAGCTCCATGGAGCACGTGTACAGGCCACAGATTTAAGATGTGGAGCAGCTTTAATTATTGCAGGCCTTATTGGGGAAGGCAAGACTGAGATTATGAATGTTTATCATATTGATAGAGGTTATGATAACATTGATCAAAAACTTATTACTTTAGGTGCTCATATCACAAGATATGAAATAGATGCATAAAAAAAATATTGAATTTCATAGTTTTAAATGTTATTATAATTGAGCGACTTACTTTGAAGTAGCAAATATTTCAAGGCGGAAGGAGAAATAAAAATGAAACCAAATATTCATCCAAAGTATAATGAAGCAACTGTTATCTGTACTTCTTGTGGAGCAACTTTTAAAACAGGATCTGTTTTAAAAGAAATCCGTGTAGATACATGTTCAAACTGTCATCCATTCTATACAGGAAAACAGAGATTTGCTAGTGCTGATGGACGTATTGATAAGTTCAACAAGAAATACGGCTTAAAATAAAACGAAGAAAAACCTGCTTAATGCAGGTTTTTTGTTTTACATTTTGTTGTAAAGATCAACGATAATATTAGCACATTCTTCTAATCCTAAATCACTATTCAAAGTCACATCAAAGTTCTTTAATTGACCCCATTTCTTAGTTGTGTAGTAATTATAGTAGTTTGTTCTGTTTTTGTCTTTTTTCATGACATATTTTTTAGCATTATCATGTTTTTCTTTGTATTCTTCTTCTACTCTCTTTAATCTAGATTCAAAAGGAGCATGAATAAATACAGTTAAAACATCATCATAATCTTCTAATACGTAATCAGCACATCCGTTGACAATAACACAAGAATCATAAGTTGCTAAATGACGAATAATTTTAGATTGCATTGCAAAAACTTGATCATTTAATGGTAAAGTAAATACTGAAGATGACATTGTATACATGAAACTAGAAGTTTTTTCTTCAGAAACACGTCTAATAGTATCTACATCAATTCCTAATTCCTTAGCTGCTAAATCAATGATTTCATTATCATAATAAACAAGTTGTAGCTTTTCTGCTACTTTTTGTGCAATCAAACGGCCTCCAGAACCATATTCTCTTGCGATAGTAATAATTTTAGGCATACAATAAACCTCCTTAGATTTTTTATCTTTGTATATATTGTAACATATTTTTAAAATAATGCATCTTTTTTTATAGAATAAGTTGTTTTTAATTTTTGAAATTCGTATAATATGTCCATATAAAGGAGAAAATTATGGAATTTCATGTTTTAGCAAGTGGTTCAAAAGGAAATGCTACATTCGTTTATGAAAATGGTTGTGGTATACTTATAGATTGTGGTATTACTCGGAAACAATTATTATTTAAATTATCTAGTCTGGGTTTCAATGAATCAAATATCCAATATGTTTTATTAACTCATGATCATTATGATCATAATAAAAACATTCATATCTTTGATAGCGATATTGTTTTTTCAGCAGAAAAAAATATCCCAGGAATTGATGATTATCATACATTAATACCTTATACTCATAGACAATTTGGGGTCTTTGATGTTTTCACTTTAAGAACATCCCATGATGCGAGTGATCCTATAGGTTTTATTTTTACAACGAATGAAACATTGCTTTATTTAACGGATACAGGTTATGTATCACAAAAAAACAGACAATATATACATAATCTTAACTACTATATTATTGAAAGTAATCATGACATTGAAATGTTAATGAATACAAAAAGACTAATGTTTCTTAAAAATAGAATATTAAGTGATAAGGGTCATTTAAATAACGAATATAGTGCGCAGCTTATGTGTGATATGATAGGAGATCAAACAAAAGAAATCATCTTAGCACATTTGTCACAAGAAGCCAATACACCAAAAAAAGCTTTGGATGCTTATACAAGAGTCTTTAAGAAAAATAATATAGAATTCCATAATATTAAAGTAGCAAGTCAAGTGAATATTGTTTCAGGAGGACAAAATGAAAATTAAATTGATTTGTGTAGGAAAGTTAAAAGAAAAGTATTTGATTGAAGATATTAAAGAATATACAAAAAGATTATCTGCTTATAGTGATGTTGAAATCATTGAAGTTAATGATGAACGTATTCCTGTAAATGCTTCTTTAGCCGAGCAAACATTGGTTAAAGCTAAAGAAGGAAGAAGAATACTCGACAAGATAAAGCAGGATGATTATGTGATATTATTGGATGTTAGTGGAAAAGAAATGGATTCAGTGGCTTTTTCAAAGCATTTAGAAAAATGTATGGTAGATGGTAAAAGTACTATTGTTTTTGTGATTGGCGGATCTTTAGGTCACTATGATGAGGTATTAACTCGTGCTAATTTAAGATTGAGTTTTTCACCTATGACGTTTCCTCATCAGCTCATGCGCTTAATTCTTGTTGAACAGATTTATCGTGCTTTTAAGATTATGCGTCACGAAAGTTATCATAAATAAAGAACCTTAAACAGGCAATGTCATTAAGTTTATTTTTAAGAAATTATATGTTAATGACTTTACGG
>JAJQDJ010000038.1 GCA_021202205.1 Erysipelotrichaceae bacterium | reverse complement strand
GAATTTATTTAAAAATCTTTTAAATTTCTTCTTGACGTTTTACCAGACGACTAAATTACCTATTAATCTTTGTAACCATGTTTGATTTGATTTAGCAGCATCTTTAGCAGAATCCTTGCTGACACCTTCAATACCTGATATTTCAATAAAATCATTATAAAATGCTTGAACATCATTCCCTATAATAACTTGAAATTGACCTGATTGCGTAAATGTTCCTTTTGCAGAAGGAATAGATTCAATCTTTTTAACATCAGCCTTTTTGTCATCAATCAATACAAAACGCATTCTTGTCACACAATGTGAGACAGCCTTAATATTCTCTTTACCACCAACATACTTTAACAAATCAGTTGCATCATTTTTATACTTTCCCATATTTATTCTCTTCTCATATTAGCTTGTACGTACAACATTCAAACATATATTAACATGTACGTACAAGTCTGTCAACATTAATTTCAAAAAAGTATAAAAAAAGAACCTATTCGGTTCTTCTGGCAAAATCCACAAATCTAAATTTATCTGGTCGATGTTTAGATAAAGTATATTGAAATAATGTAGCATCTTCTAAATAAGTATATGATTTGACACATACTAGTAAATCATATTCGTTCATATCTAATAATTTTTTTTCTTCAGCTGTTGCCTTGATTACTGTTATTTCTTTTCTGGCAAAGCTTATTTTTAATCCGAGTTTATTTTCAATATATTCATATAATGAATTTTGTGCATGTTCGACAGTTAAATTAGGTATAACAGATGCATTAAGATAATCTATATCTAAAATAATTTTTTCACCATCAATTTCACGAATTCTTTCTATATGATAAATATTTCCTTCATCTATATATAATTCTTTCTTTAATTGAACTGGTACAGGTGAATAATCAAAAACATGAACAATTGTTTTGACTTCACCGGGCATATTCTTTCTAAGTTCTTTAAAACTCATGACGCCTGATACAGGAAAATCTATTTTGGTATTATCTAAAACTAATGATCCTTTACCTTTTTCTTTTTGTATATAACCATTTTGTAATAATAGATTTAAAGCTTTTCTAATCGTATCTCTAGAAGCATCATATAATTTCATTAATTCATATTCTCCTGGAAGATAGGTGTTAGCTGGTATATCACCACTTTTTATTTTATCTAATAAATCTTGATATATCATTTTATACTTTGTCATAATATCACGTCCTTGTGTTTATTATACTTCAAATAATTTGTCCGTACAAGATAAAAACCATACCATAATAAGTATAATTTATAGTTCGTTTTCCTCGAAAATCTTTTTAATATATTCATGAAAACTAAGCGATGGATTTTCTCTATAATATTCATATTTTTTGTATTTTTGGAGACAATAGTTTTTGTGAGCGTTATTCATTATTTTGTCTGCATTATTAATAGCTTGTTTAACATCTTTAATGGAAAGCTGAGCAAGAAGTTTCTTGAAATTCTTTTCATCTTTATATTTTGCCATAGATTCAAAATTATAATGATATAATTGATTAATATATTTAAGATATTGATTTCGATGGTTTAATGGTGCATTTAAATACGTTTTAAGAAGTATAATCCACAATTCAAAAGTATAATTATCCTAATTTATAATCTATTTTTCTAGCTTTTGAAGCCTCACTCATAGCATTTAAAGTATTTTTAAAACTGCCTTCATTATTAATGTCTTCAAAGTCAAAAACATGCAAGATTTCTTTTGCATTTGCTATTGAAAGTTGTTTGGCTCGTTTTTTCGGATTTTTTTCAACTTTTATATTAAATCGAATATGATATTTGGCATTGGTATAGGTGTTGATTGTTTTTTGAAGCCATTCTAAGTACCATTTTTCTGTTTCACCTTCAACACTAAAGTAATAAACTTGTATCTCTTTCTTATTCATGATTAGGTCTCCGTATAATGATTCATTATTTCTTCTACTAAATCACTAAAATCTATATTTTTGATTGCTCCATATCTACCTAAAAAATAATGTTTTAAATAATCATCAGTAGTACGTACAGGATTAGAACCAGATATTTTGAAATCAGACAAAGAATAGTGTTCGCTTAAATTTGATTTCATCTCTTCTAAAAATATAAGAACTAAGTTAAATAGGATTATGTGTATTAAAAATCAATTGGGCATGATTTTTATTTATTTCATCATCATGAAATATATTAACAATACTCATAATAGCCATCGGATGAATATGAGCATCAAATTCATCCAATATTAAAACTGAACCAGTAACCAACGCTTTAATAATGATAGGAAACATATTGATAAATCTTATTGTTCCATAGGATTCAAAATATTTAGCTAATAATCCCATACTCTTATCATCTTCGTTAAATATAGAATATAATTGAGATTCGTCTTTATCTTTAGGAGTAATATAAGCTAGAGCACTTGAATTTGTGCCGAATATCTTAGCAGCTTCATTGGTGGTTTTTTCAAAATAAATCTTTTGATTATCAGAAGAACTTAATGTTTGATGAACTTCAACTTCATTAGCTCTAAATATCACCAAAAATTTGTTTTTAAACCAATCAAGTATGATATTTGTTAATTTAGAACTAAATAACATCTTAAAACCATTTGTAAGAAATAATTCTTCTGAATTTAAATTATTATTTGCAAGTAATTGTAAGCTTTTTTCGTTTTCTTTAAAGCCATTAATCATGTATTGATCGATTATTTTTAAATTATTGAAGACAATATCTTCACTTCTTTCAAAGATATCTTTTTCGTTGATTTTTAGTTTCTCTTTAAGGATTTTTCTTTGGTAGTCTTCTTGCATGAATAAGCCTAAATCTATATCGATTTCATATTCGATAAGTAAGTTATTTTCAATAAATTTAATATAAAATGAAGTAGGTATAGATTCCTTGCATGAAATGTTTGGAATAAGTTCCAACTTGTTAGTTGATATATTAGGAGATGTTGCATTAGTGGCATTTCTTATATCACCACGTAAAATAATACATTTCATTACTTCCATAGCACCAATAATATTTGACTTGCCGGCAGCATTAGGCCCATATATAACAGAGGAAGATAATGCTTTATATTCTTTATTAGCAATATTGGTTTTAAGTATACTATATTCTAAATCTTTTTGTTTAGGTGCAGGGATCATTCTAAAGTCCATTTCTTCTAAGAAGGATTTAAAATTTGTAGTCTTGAATTCTAATAACATATTAATCACCTCATTTTGTTGAATTCTAACAATATTATATCATAAATTAGGATTAATATGCGAAATAATTAATGTATCTTGTGAAAATAACGAAAAAACAATTCTCATAAAGTCTTCTTATATTTCTTCTTAAATTCAATATTATCATCATAATGTCTATTAAAATAACAAGCATATAATGTATCTAATAAATATTGTAATGATATTCTAGTCGCAAAAGAAGCAATCTTATTCCATGTATCTTCATAGGAACAGAAGAATAAATGATAAGTAGCATATGAAAACAAATCATTAGGTAAAGTAGATGATATTAATACAATGGGAACATTTTGACGTTTTAGTTCCTTAACAATATCACCCATTGCAGTACCTCTATTAGCATATGATATAACAATAGCTAAATCATCTTTTGTTAAAGGGACAGCTGACATATATTGCAAATAAGGTATGGTTTCAACATCAACATGTATACCAATATCCTTCATATTATGTTGAAAGTTTTCAGCTGCATAAATATTTCCAACAGATGGAAATATGGTTATATGATTAGCTTTATCAATTTGTTGTACAACTCTTAATAATTCTTCTAAATCAATGAGGTTTTTAGTGGCTGCAACAGTTTGATCATATAATTGAGACATCTTTGTAGCTATTTGATATTGTGTATCATATTTCTTAAATAGATAATTGTAATCAATATTTTCTTGTTCATATTGATATTCTTTATATTGACTAGAAATAAGCCAATGTCATTAAGTTAAGATTTGGTGACATTCCCCTTCTCAAAAATGAGA
>JAJQDJ010000007.1 GCA_021202205.1 Erysipelotrichaceae bacterium | reverse complement strand
GCGCTATTTTCACTAATTAATTATTGAAATTGAAGTGCGAAACTTGAGTTATTATAAATATATCGAATAACAAAAGCTACTATAATAACTGGTAACAAATAAAAAAATAAAGGAAGAAAGAATCTTAAAATAAACATCACAATAATCATTATTATAACTAAAACGATAAAAGTTTCCATAAAAATCCTCCTTACGTGTTTTAGTCTATCATATTTATATAAACTATTCATGAACTGAAGAATTTTGTTGAAATAAGAATAAATAATAAACTGGTACTTGTAATCCTTTTGCAAACTTTTCAACAACTTTCAACGACACATTTCGCATACCTCTTTCAACATCAGATATATAATTTTTAGAAAGTTGACAACGAAAACCAAGTTCCTCCTGAGATATATTTTGCATCATGCGTAATTCTCTAATACGTTTGCCAAACTTCTTATTGATTGTTTCCATTATTCATTCTCCATTTGTTTTAATTTTTGTGCTTCTTCCTTAATCTTTTTAAAACGACGATGCAAACTGGATTTACTAATCGTTTTATTATATTCTTCTTCATATTTTACAGCCAATTCATTCAGTGTCAGCTCAGGATTATTTAATCTAAGTAAAGCAACTTGCTGAGTTTGCATATCTAATACTTCAATACCTGCTTTATCAATAACATAAGCAATATCCTGCAACTGATCATATGATGCACTCATAGCTTTTGTTTCATTAGCAATATCGCAGTTATTCATTCGATTAACAGTATTAGACATATTGCGTTCTATCCTTGTTACTTCAAAGTTCATGACGGAAGTTGATGAACCTATAGCACGTAAAAAATCTCCTATTTTTTCAGCTGATTTTAAATAGATAACATATTTATTACGACGTTTAATAACTTTTGCATTTAAATCATAATAATTCATTAATCCTGCTATAAATAAAGCATAATCTTCCTCATTAACACTCATTTCTAAATGATAATTAGAAGTGGTAGGATTATTAACACTACCACAAGCTAAAAAAACACCTGCTAAATAGGCTCTTTTTTGTTTATCGTTTTGAATAAGTGAAGGATCTGGATTATGATGTCTAAAAGCATCAATAAATAGATCATCCAAAATTTCTTTAGCTTTGGATACTTTTAAATAGTAGACATTATTCTTTTTGAGTTTCATTTTACGAGTTACTCTTAATTCAATTTGAGGTTGATAGAGATCTTTAAGAAGTTTATGAAGTTTGGAAGCTATTTTAGCATTTTCACTTCTTAACTCTAAAGATAAACCTGCTTGATTGAAAGAAAGTGTTCCTACAATCTTAATCATGGCACAAAGAATAGATCTTTCACAATCTTTATCAAAATCATTGAAACATATTTCTTCTTTGACAACTCTTGAAAAAGATATCAATGTGATTCCTCCTTAATGATCAGCATCACGATGCCACTTGTATACTTGATAATACTTAGCATAATGATCAGCTAAATAGTTTGTAAGTGTAACTGATCGATGTTGTCCTCCAGTACACCCTACACCAATAATCATTTGCATCTTGCCTTCTTCTTCATATTTCTTTAATAAATAATCATAATAAGCAATTGTTTTTTTAACAAACTCCTGTGTTTCAGGTTTTTCCATAACATAATCATAAACAGCTTGATCATTACCTGTTAAGTTTCTCAATTCTTTTTCATAGAATGGATTTGGTAAGAAACGAACATCTAATAATAAATCAGCATCTCTCGGTATACCATGTTTATATCCAAATGATACAAATGTTATTCTAAATGTTTCAGTATGCCCTTTATGAAAATAGATTTCTAATTTATCCTGTAGTTTAGAAGGTTTTAATAATGATGTATCAATAATAATATTCGCAAGCTTACTAATAGGCTCTGCCATTTCTCTTTCATATTCAATAGCCTCTACAAGTGATGAAGATACATTACCAATCATAAGCGGATGAGAACGTCGTGTTTGTTTATAACGTGATAATAGTATTTCATCATCACAATCTAAAAATACAACCGTTAAATCCACCCAATCCATGTTTGATAAAACACGTACTGCAAGAATTGCATCACCCAAAGAAACAGCCATAGCTACTTTAGAATATTGTGCAGATACACGTATTAAATCACCAAATTCTTTTAACAATGCGATAGGATAATTATCAATGCATCGATATTCCATATTTTCAAAAATAGCCATTGCCTGAGTTTTTCCAGCTCCAGACATCCCCGTTACAACTACTACCTCAACCTTTTCCATAATGTCCCTCACCATCTTTGTTTATACTATAACAGAAATCCTATCTTAAGTGTACAAATTTTTCAAAAGAAAAGAGGAAATCTTCCTCTTACTTCATCAGTGATGCTATATATTGCCCAGCAATAGCACCATCATTGGTCGCAGTTACAACCTGACGCAATGTCTTATCAGTTACATCTCCACCTGCAAAGATGCCTTTAACTTTCGTTTCCTGATTTCTATCAACTTCAATATAGCCACGATCATTAACAATACCTAGATCTTTTACAAAATCTGTCATTGGATCTAACCCAATAAACGGAAAAATACCTTGAACTTCAATCACTGATAATTCATTTGTCTTTGAATCAGATACTTCCAATCCTGCAACTTTGTTATTTTCAACAATAACAGCATGTGGTTTTTTCAAATAATGCATCTCAATATTATCTTTAGTATTGATTTTATCAGCTAAATATTGATCTGCACGTAAGACATCACGTCTTACAACAATATGTACCTTCTTAACAATATCTGCTAGATAAATAGCTTCTTCAATAGCAGAGTTTCCTCCACCAATAACACAGACTTCCTTATTTTTAAAGAAAGGTCCATCACAAACTGCACAATAAGATACACCTCTACCTGTCATTTCAGCTTCATTAGGAACACCCATTACTCTCTCTTTTGTTCCTGTTGCAATATAAATATACTGACATTCATAATCTTTGTTGCCAGCATGAACAATCTTATGATCATCTAATATCTCAATACTTGTTACTTCTCCATATTCATATTTAGCACCAAATGACAAACATTGTTCATACATCGCATAAGCCAATTCAGGTCCTTTTTTAATAATACCAGGATAATTTTCAATTTCAGCAGTATTATTTAATTTTCCTCCTGGTGCACCTCCATCCAATACCAATACACTTGCTCCAGCACGAGAGGCATATAAAGCAGCTGTTAACCCTGATGGCCCAGCCCCAATAACTATCAAATCAACCATTTTCATTCACCCTTTCTACAAATTCTATCAATTCATCCATTTGATTCAACATGAAATCAGGATTAAGTTCTTCTATTTCTTTTGTTCCTTTTGGTGTCCAATTCACACCAACGCTATATACATGAGCATTCTTACCCGCTAATATATCACTTATATTATCACCAATATAAATAGCTTTAGTACAAGAAAGTTGTTGCATAGCTTTTATTATACCTTCAGGATCAGGTTTCACATTTGTCACATGGTCACATCCTAAAACAATATCAAAGTATGGTGTTATCTCAAACAAATCCAAACCAATATAAGCAGCCACAGAATATTTAGATGTCACAACCGCTAAAGGATAACCTTTATTTTTTAACATTTCTAATGTTTCTTTGACATAAGGATATATCGTAACATAATCTTCATGATGACTATGATTATATTCTCTATAGCAATCAATGATATCATCTATGATTTTTTGATCATCAAAGTATCTAGAAAATGAATCCTGTAATGTAGGACCTAAAAATGATAAATATTCTTCTTCACTTAACTTATAATCAGGTAGATATTGCTTAAAAGCATGTTCAAACGATTTCCTAATCAACAACTCTGTATCTAACAACGTACCATCCAAATCAAAAATAATAGCTAAATCCTGTTTCATCCTATCAACTCCGCAACAATTATAGCATACTTCTTTTTATTTCTAAACAATTTTGCACTCAAATAATATTATATAATCTAGTCCCGTATTGTAAAATGAAACTGGAATTAAGGGAGGGCTGATTTGGAGGGCAGC
>JAJQDJ010000127.1 GCA_021202205.1 Erysipelotrichaceae bacterium | reverse complement strand
ATAAAAATTAAATTTTTTTCATCTTAATTCCACTTTCTGCTTGCAATTCGGGTTCATATCTTGAATTTGTTGTTTGATTTTAGCACCATCCAAAACGATATCATGTCTATCAATAGTTTCAACTCTAGGTTCTACATCATTAAAATACTTGTTATAAGATTCTCTAGCTTTTTGAATAATTTCTTGTTTTGTCATATGATATACCTCCTTCATTTGACGATTGCATTATATATAATCAACATAAAAAAGAAAATATAAAAAAAGCATTTGAAAATGCTTTTTACAAAATTATAGAATTAGAATATTGGAAATTGCTAAAAAATTTCACAAAATATTATATAAACTGTAAGCTTCTATCAATGGCTTGTTTAAAGTTAAAACTTGCTCCCATTGCCATTAAACCCATTGGTGTTGCTAAATTACCAACATATATAACAGTTTTTACTTAATATAGCAGGCATAGGTATTTTAAATAATGACCACAAAATACCAGCAATAATTGCAATAATAATAGGATTGGTAA
Organism: Erysipelotrichaceae bacterium; assembly: GCA_021202205.1. GTDB lineage: Bacteria > Bacillota_I > Bacilli_A > Erysipelotrichales > Coprobacillaceae > JAJQDJ01. The sequence continues at coordinate 3,517 of JAJQDJ010000127.1, read as the reverse complement.
TAATGCCTTTTAAAGTTTTTTTAATTACTTGGGCGTCAATAACTCTTTTATTTGGTTGTAAAAAAGATAATACTACAACAGCCATAATATTATATAGAGGCACACTTCCGATAATCATCAAAGGGCCCATAACTGATTGCCCATAAATATTCTGAATCAATGCAACACCTAATAGTGCAGCTGAACTGCGATAAGATACTTGCACAAATTCTCCTTGAATACTGCGATCATGAAGTAAATAGGAAATTACTATCGCTATTCCTATACTTAAGATGGTTGCCACAAAACAAAACGCTACAAACTTTAAATCCCATGCTTCGACAAAATCCACTGTCGCCAAATCTTCAAAAACCAAAATTGGTAATGGAACCAAAAAAAACAAACTTATTCATTTGGCTTGCAAAAGAATCACTAATCCACCCTATTTTTTTAAATATCATTCCAAGCACCATAAGTAGAAAAACAGGTACTGTAGCATTTAAGCTAAAAATTAAACTCTCCATAAATTCATCTCCATCTATAATATACATCAAAATAGTGTCATTAAACAAGAAAAAAGAATCCATTATGGATTCTAATGATATTTGAGATTCAAACAGTTCCTTACAAATTCAGGATCAAAATGTTTAGCACGACTACCTGTATAACCTTTATCTAATGATGCAATTTGTTTCATTTCATCTTCGTTTAATGTAAAATCAAAAACATCGATATTTTCTTTAATTCTTTCAACATGAGTAGATTTAGGTATCACAACAACACCTCTTTGAATATTCCATCTTAATAATACTTGTCCCACTGTTTTGTGATATTGAGTAGCAATATTTTTTAACATATCATCATCAAAAGGATTATATCTTCCTCCACCAAGTGGGGCCCATGCTTCAGGAATAACATCATAATATTTCATTGTTTCTAAGGCAGATTCTTGGGTATAGTATGGATGCAATTCAATTTGATTGACCATTGGTTTAATTCTTACTGTTTCACAAAAGTTCGTTAAAATATTTGGATAAAAATTCGAAACACCAATAGCTTTTAATAATCCTTGATCATATGCTTCTTCCAATGCACGCCATGCTGCAAAATAATCACCAAAAGATTGATGCAATAAATACAAATCAAAATATTCTAAACCACTTGTCTTAAGTGATAATTCTATACCTGCTTTGGCTGTTTGTTCATTCACCATATCTTGTACCCAAAGTTTTGAAGTAATGAACAAATCTTCTCTTGTGCATATGCCTTCATTAATGGCACGTCTAACAGCATCACCAACTGCATCTTCATTTGTATAGGCAGATGCTGTATCAATCAAACGAATCCCGCTTTAATCGCTTGATAAACTGATTCTTCACATTCTTTTTTATCTGGAACCCTAAATACACCAAATCCTGCGATTGGCATTTGTAAACCATTATTTAATGTTACATACTCCATTTATTTTTCCTCCTTTGTCACTTCATCAATAATACTGATTGCATTCAATGTTCTTGGAAAACCAATATAAGGCTGACATTGAGTAATTGTCTCAATAAGTATATCTCTTGTATTACCAACCGCTAAATTACCAGCTACATGACTTCTTAATTGATTTTCACAACCACCTAAAGTAGAAAGCATTAAAAATGTTAATAATTCTCTTGTTTGTAACTCTAAACCATTTCTCGTATAAAAATCACCAAAGCAATAAGCTGATAAATAATCTTGAATATGTTTTAATTCTTTAGGTGCATTTTTATGATTCTCTTTGATTCTTTCACCAAAGATAGACATTTGAGTTTCTAAACCCTTATCAAATCTTGTATCTTCATCAACAGTGGCCTGTGTTGGAACTTCTTCAAAGATAAGTTCTAATGCATCTTGCACTTTCCCTAAACCAATATATGGTGTAAATTGATAAATAGCTTCCTTAATTTCAATAGTTGTTAAACCTGCTTTTAAACCTGCAACAATATGTTCATCCAATGCTGTTAAAGTATGATTGGTCGTATTAACAACAATTAATATAAGTTCACGTAATTTTAAATCTAAAGTACCATGATGATAAACATCACCATAAATATAAGGAATCATAATATTTCTAAGATCCTTATCATTATCTAAAATCGTTTCATTATGTAATTCATTAAATAATTCTAGTGCTTTTTCACGCATGTTATTTTTCCTCCTTTAATTGTCCCATTAAGTAACCAATTATATCTACATTTTTTTGTATGCTATGAATATCATTTAAAATATCATTCCTTTGTTTTTGCAGAATATCTAAACAAACATCATTATTCTATAATTATCCATATAATCCCTAATCGTTTCTAAAGAACACCCTATGCTTTCTAAAGTCGTTATAAGACAAATATCATTTTCATTAATATTTTGTTTATCCAAAATCCCTGCTTGAATATACCTTTGAAGTTTAGTAGGTTCAATACAACAAACTTTTAAAAATTCTTTGTCATTCATATATGCCTCCAATAAAAAATGTAGATGTTTTCTTTACATCTACATTTTAAATCTATTTTATTTTAATGTCTAATGCTTATTATAAATCATTTATCATTCACTTAAAGCATGATTAATTTCTTTAATAAAATGTTGCATCAATGTAGACATGCTTTGATGTTTTTTCCACACAATCACTGTTCCTGTTGAAAGTTCAGGATAGAGAGGTATAAAACGAACAGTATTCATAGCATGTTGATTAAAAGCGCCTTGAACACTAATACCACTACATATATCTGCTTCAATAAGTGAAATCATATTCGTCATAAAATTACCTGATGCCACAATCTGAAGCTGATTATAATCATCATGATACCAGCTAGTAAATTCACTTTGGACCACTGTTCGATTAGGTAAAGCCAAAGGTATTCCTATTAGATCTTGGGATGTTATATAATCTTTATGAGATAATGGATTATTTTTTGATACAACCAATCCCCGTGTTTCTTTATAAGGCAAACGAATAAAATCATATTTTTCAATTTCTACAGGTTCTAATAATATACCAAAATCCATAAGACCCTGATCCAATCTTTCTTTAACCAGATCAGCATTACCTGTATAAATATCATATGTGACTAAAGGATAGGCCTTAGAGAACGAAGAAATCACTTTTGGTAATAATATATCGACGGCACTAAATTCACCAGCGCCAATATTGATTTGACCGCTTAATTCTTCCTCATCATTCCATAATTCTTTCTCTGTTTTATCTACTAAACTTATAATTTCTTCAGCCCTTCTTCTAAGCAACATACCTGCTTCTGTTAATTCTACCTTACGCTTACCACGAATCAGTAATTGTTGACCCACTTCATCTTCTAGTTGCATAAGCTGTCTTGATAATGTTGGCTGTCCTATATGCAATTGCTCAGAAGCACGTGTAATATTCTCTTCTCTAGCAACCATTAAAAAATATTGTAATGTTCTTATTTCCATAAGATTCACCTCAAATATATTTTGGTAGTGTCAAAGCTTGGTATAATATTTAGGCTTTTCACTACCTGTTCCTTTC
>JAJQDJ010000169.1 GCA_021202205.1 Erysipelotrichaceae bacterium | reverse complement strand
ATTATTTCATATTTATTATGGTATTAGAACCACATCACTATTTGACGCATACCAAAAATCATTTTCGGCTTCATCTTCTGATTCATTAGAAAAATCATTTTTTTCATCTAGTTCGTTTAAATTATCATGAATAAATTTAGTTCTATTATAAGCTTTAAATTTTTTCATCTTATTATATGATTGCAAAAGCTGATTTCTAGGAATATTCATGATATCAGAAAGAATTTCTTTCTTTTCAATTTCTAGATCATCATATAAATTTATATATGCTGTTTTGACTTTATCATAATTAATATCTTTATTTTCATAAAGTATACCTAAGATATCAGAAATATCATTCTTATAATCTCGAAATGATTTAAGCTTCATTGCAATAAGATATTCATCACTTATTGTATAATAATGAATATAATTAGAATAGGTTTTATAAAATTTACAATAATATCTTAATTTTGGAGTATAAGATTCTGTTTTTAAAAAATTATCATTTATCCAATCAGAACTTAAACTATATTTTTCTTGGATTTTGCGAGCTGGCTCCTTAATATCCAACAATTTATGTGGTTTTATAATATCAAAATCTTCTGTCATTGTTCTAAAATTATAATTTAACAATACTGAACCACCACCAACTATAATGATATCCATATGTACATTCTTATTGACTTTTCTTAATTCCTTAGCAAATTCCTTCAGAAACAAATCTGCATTATCTTTAGATAATTTAATAGACATTCTCTATTTCACCTTCTACAATATTAAATTGAAGGAATTCTGGTTCTGCATTTTTCAATGCTTTTATCTTATACGATTCTTTACCAGTTAAATCAGACAACATAGCTATTCCTCGTGGATAAATGAGTTCTTGTAATTTGTAAGAATCATAATCATGATTTTCTTTGTTAAGCTTATATTTATGTGATAAATAATTCACCAAACCCACCAAATAAAAGCAATTTAAATATTCCTTGTTTTCAAATGCTTTTTCAATATATCCATATTCCTTGATTTTATCAATCACATATGAAGGATCAAGCTTTTTTATCAATTGACAGACATTGCTTTTAAAGTTTTCAAAATCATCATCATAGATATCTATCAATTTCATGTTATAATTCATCTTGATCACCTCTTATTCATAGATTATACAATAAAATTGATTTATTTCAACTAATTATACATGATATTTTACTTACTGCACGGCAAGATTGCCGTGTAAACTAAAAAGACGTGTCTTCACGTCCTTACATACTAAAATCTGATTCATCCTCTGAGTTAGTTGAAATATCAGTGCTTTTTTCATATATATATAAATAATCTGATATTGCATTATAATAGTTGCTTTGAGCTTCCTTAACAATATTAAACAGTTCTTCAACATCATCAGTTTTTTGAGCTTTATTTAATGCTTGGTTATAAATCATTTTTCTATCACTGGATATAATAGGAGGTATAATGCCATTTTTTATACATTCTTTAAAAAGTATCATTCTTCCTGTTCTGCCATTTCCATCACAAAATGGATGTATATTTTCATATATTACATGAAATTTAACTATATTTTTTAAATTATTCTCTGTAGAATGATACCATTTTAGCAACTGTTGTATCTCTTTTTCAACTTTGTCAGGGGTTGATGTTGTAATATCTGATACAAAATTTTTTCTGTTTTTATATTCACCACATGGATAACCATTTGCCATATCTTCAAAAACACCAGCTTTAAGACGATAATGATATTTCTTTATAATTTCTTCAGTCAATGGCTCTTTATAATTATGAATCATTTCATTAAACATAAGAAAATGACCTGTAGCTTCTTCTATATCTTTTGCTATATAAATACCATCAGATTGAGGTAAAGTTCCAGTAAGAAAAAGATTTTTTGTTTGTTCTTCTGTTAAAGTACTTCCCTCCATCCTGTTGGAATTGTAAGCCATCATTGATTGTGTTAAAGAATAAATACCACTTTTATCATTTTTTTTATGTTCTATCAAAAATCTTTTACATAAAGCATCTACAATTATCTTTTCTTCATCAGAAGAAAGATTTTCAAAGGTATTTGATAATAATTTGTTTATGTTACCCATGTTTAGATCACCTCTTATTCATAGATTATACAATAAAATTGATTTATTTCAACTAATTATACATGATATTTTACTTACTACACGGCAACATTGCCGTGTAATTCATTCATCCTGATCATATAATATACTTAATTCAATATCTGATAAAAGATTAACTACATCAGATTTTAAATCACTATTATCATAAACTATTAAAAAAACGCATGGAGCTGTAATTCCAGATACTGATGGAATATAATAATCACTTTGAAAAAATCCTGCTGAAATATATTGATTATCATATTCTATACTACAATTATAAAATTTAATAGCATTAACATATTCTACCATTCCATTTAATTCTATTGTATCGAATGAAAAACCTGTATATTCATAAATTTTTTCATATAAAAACTGTGGTATATCTTCTCCATTTAAATTATCCTTGAAATTTTCATCATTATACAATTCTTCTGAAATGTTTTTGAGTATGTATAGATGTACATTATTATTGCTGTTAATATAATATGTACAATCATCTTCATATACACCATATATATCCCATATCAGGCTGTAAATAAGAAAAATCAATCCCATTATATGAACTAGCAATACGTGTTTCAGATAAAACCATTGTTTCATCTGTTAATTCATCATTAGATTTAGATTGACATCCCATTAAAATAAAAATAATAAGGACTAACAATACTAATCTTTTCATAAAATAAACTCACTTTCTTCTTTTTCTGTAAGATACTGAGCTAAATCATATTTAGACATAGAAGATAAAGTTGCAAGTTCAATTTCTCCTGAAGAATAATCCATGGATAAACAATTAGCAATTGATCTTAAATCAAGAAGATTATCACACTGAACCATCCATGTTCTGATTGAAGCATCAGCAATAATCATATATTCTTCTTCGGTAGGATTTTCAATATAATCATCAACACTTAAAAAGCAGGTCGCTTGCATCCAAAAATTCTTTAAGTCTGTACTATTATTCTTATACCAGTTCATGATATACGAATTATATTTTCCTGATTCATTATTATTCATTTATATCACCATCTTTCTTTACACGGCAATGTTGCCGTGTAAACTAAAAGGACATGTTTCCACGTCTATATATACTAAAATCTCTTGTATTTATTTTAAATGAATCATTATGATTTCTACTTTCAATAGCTTCTAAACAATTTAATTTAAAATGCTATATCATCAAAAACTGCATTTAACAAAACAAGTGTCTTTTGCGATTCCTTGTCGTTCATATTGTTTAAGCCACGAAAGATTGCTTGCATATCGTTGTTTGCATAATACTCATTGCCAAGCATATAATCTACACTCTTGCCAAAATATCTTGATATTTTTAACAATGTATCAACATTAGGAACAGCATTATTTTGTTCCCAATTTGATACTGCTGATGAGGATAGGCCTGCAATTTTAGACATTTCCTCTAATGTTAAATTGTTATCTTTCCTTAGCTTTCTGATTCTTTTTCCAAATGCTTTATTTGTACTCATTTTTCTACTTCCTTTCTCTACACGGCAATGTTGCCGTGTAAACTAAAAAGATGTGTCTCCACGTCCTTTACATGCAAAAATCATTCTCATCCTCTTCTGTTGGTTTAGCGAGTAACCCTAATTTATCAAATAATTCTAAAAAATCATTTGACAGCTTATCCTTATTTATTAATTCATCTTCCTGATACATCATCAAATAATCAAATTGTTCTAATCCCTTAAATCCTAAAGAATCTTTTAACATTCCTTTAGCAAAGTCGGATAAGCAATCCCAATAGTTTTTAGATATAAAAACTATATCATATAAATCTCTTATTTTGTCTCTATTTGTATAAGCATTTAGCTTCATGCCAAAAATCCTCTCAATAGTATAGATTTTAATATCATTAATAATATTAACTCAAGTTTCGCACTTCAATTTCAATAATTAATTAGTGAAAATAGCGCA
>JAJQDJ010000064.1 GCA_021202205.1 Erysipelotrichaceae bacterium | reverse complement strand
TAAAATCAATGTTTTTTTATTTTAATGACGCACACGGTGCAAATGAGGTTTTTTTCTTTTTTATCAAAATCTATATCACACCAACGTAATCCTGTTGCCTCTCCAACTCTTAATCCTGCATATAACATCACCAAAAAAATAGGTCTATAACAAATATTCTTTTTATCCAATAAACATTCTTCAAATAATTTTTGTTGTTCTTTTGTTAAAGCCATTTTCTTTTCAGAGCATTCTTCTGTTCTTTTTAATTCCTTTAATGCACCTGTAGAGATGTTTTTTCTCAAATAATCCTGCTCTACTGCAAGATCAATAATCAGATGGATTACTTTATGAATATTTTCAACAGTACTTATATTCAAGTTATTTTCTTCTACTAACTTAATGTAAAACAATCTAAAATTCATTTTTGTTAAATCGTTAAGTTTCTTCTGTCCTAAAGTTGCGTAAACATAATTCTCATATGTATACTGATATCCACTAAACGTGATTTCCTTTAAACCTCTTCTTACCTTAACCCACATATAGTAAACATCGTTGAGCTTTAAATTTCCAGCATATTTTATGTTATCCATTCTATCTCTAACTATTTGATTTTCCTGTCTTCTTAAATCATTTAAATTAGCACTATAAATATAATGTCGTTTCCCTGTCGCATCGCTCCAACGATAATAATATGATTCCTTACCGTTTGTTCTTCTAACTCCCTCACCTTTTTTGAGGGCTCTTTTTTTACTATCCTTTCTTTTTGCCATCTAAATTTCCTCCTCAAGAATTTATCTTAAAATATCATATAAGTATTGTTATAATGAATATTCATGTTCCTGATATTCTTCAAACTTAATTCTCTTTATCAATTTCTTTGAACCAATAAGTAATACAAAAACACAATCTGGTTCATCAGTAATCTCTCTAAGCTTATTAGTGCCAATATTGAAATATTTTGTAGCTTCCGCAATTGTTAGATTACATTTATGCCAAATAGGCACTTCCATATTTTCTTTCATGATATCACCACCTTCATTAGTAAATTGATACAGATAAATTCTTTTTTTCTTAGCTGGGATTAACATTTAAAAATATTTCTAAATTTTGGCTTTTTATAACGAATGTAATCCATGAAGATATTCTTCAAATCCCTGTCTATTGATTAATTTTCGATTTCCTAAATAAACAACAAAATCACACTCTGGTTTGTTCAACAATCTTTTTAAATTGTTATTGCCTATATTTGAATACTTAATAGCTTCTGGAATAGTCAAATATTTCTTTTCCCAAATAGGTGTTTCCTTCTTTTTTATATTTATAGTTTTTTCATCATCTATTTGAGTATTACCACACTTATTATCTTCTGATAATATTATTAAAAATATTGTAGGTTTTGATTCTAAATCATAATTCTTCATTTTCATAAAATCTCCTTATAAAGCCATAGAAATATAGATAAATATTACATTCTCGAATATTAACAATTTAATATTCTGGATATATTTTAATCTATATTCATAACAAAAACGAACTTACAAAAATTAATTTCGCATCCTTGATTTCATACAATTTTAACGATACTATATTAGTTCAAATCTAAACTAATCTTCAGGCAAGAATCGACCTTATTCATTTCATCATCATCCAAAATACCTATTTTACTGAGCAGACGATCTTTATCAATCACACGTATTTGTTCCAGCAATACAATAGAATTGCAGTTTAAGGCGTGTCTTGCCTTAATATAAACATGTGTAGGCAATCTTGCTTTGCTTTTTACACGTGATGATATACAAGCCACAATTGTTGTTTGACTATATAGATTGCCTTTATCGTTCTGTATAATAAGTACTGGTCTTACTCCACACTGTTCATAGCCAAAAGATGGCTCAAGATCAGCTATAAAAATATCTCCTCTTTTAATTTCATCAACCATTACATTCACCTCCTTCTTTATATGTACAAGAAATAGCAATCATAAAAATATGAATTGCTATTTCAAAATTCTTTTAATAATTTTAATGCATTGTTAATAGACTGTTTTGCATGCAGTTCCACAAGTGTTTCTAAATTTAAAGGCATCAGATATTGCTTATAGGATTCCCACCTATATGGTGTCTTGCCTGCGACAGGATTAATACTGCTCGGACTGAGACGCACCATGTGTATCATTATTCCTCCTGTATCGTCTTCGCCAGATAAGTGCAACTTTATCTTTTAATCAAATATTTATCGCTCGATTGATTTAATCAATGTCATGGCGTATTCATTAATGGGCTCGGATACAGGGAACGTTATTAACAATTGCTATTCAATTTTCAATGTTCTAATTTAAGGGAAATTAATTCCCCCTCACATATAAGCCACTAGAAATATTTTAAAACGTAAAATCTAGTCATCTTTTTCTATTTTTTTTCTAAGCATTTTAATTCTATATCTTACTTTTCCTTCACTTATTAGTTTTAATTGAGCAATTTCACTATTATTGTAGCTTTGAATTTTTAAGTAAAGGATTTCTAATGTTTCCGAATCAATTTTCTTCATAATTTCATAAAGCTCCTCATTATCTAGCTGTAACAAAACATCCTCAATGTCATTAATTGGTAATTCCATAGTTGTACCAAAATAATTAACAACATCATTATTAGTAAACTGTTTTGTTAAAAACAATCTTTCGGATTTAAATAAATCCCAGTCATAGTCATGTAAAAGTTTAATATTTTCTTCATCCATTCCAAATTCTCTTAACATTTCTTCCTCTTGATTTTTCCATTTTTTCCATTTTTTTCTTCTCTAGCTTTGATATAGGCAATTTTTATTTTCTCCTTTCATTCAATTTCTTTGAAAGGAGAATTGGTGGTCCTCTAATAAAAAAAACCTCAATGAGGTTCTAAAAAAAATATCTATAAATTTTTCTAATAGTAAATTATCTTTTAATTGATGATAAGTCATAATTTCAACATCATATTTGTCACAAAAAATCATAAATTCATCTAAAACATTTTTATTAGTTGAAATACGTTCCTCAGTATAAACTAATACTACATCAGCCCTTCCTGTTTTAATGGCATGGTTCATTGCTTCAATCTGATACAGATTTTTATTATTATCTTCTGAAATAATACTACTAATACCAATAATATGCATATTGTTATCAGTTGCTATTTCTTTTAAAATATCTTCCTGATATTGCAATACTTCAATAGCGTTTTTATTTAAAACTCGACAGTGAATTCAAACATTAATTTGATTAAACATAATAAACAACTCCTCTATTTATTTAATCATTAAAATACTACGACATGAAATATAAGTTATAACTATTTTTGTTTACATTCATAAATATTTGATAAAAGAATCATATTTTATAATTTATTATCAATAATATTACATAATATCTAATACTCACTTGAAAGTTTATAATTCCCTTACATGTCATTTTAAAATAATAATTAAATATCATTAATTTTTTCATATGCAAGATTAGTAGACTGTATTGCTTATACAGTTCCACAAGTTTTACTTAAACCGAATTGTTTATATAAAGCATATAGGATTTTCACCATATATAGTGTCTTGCCTGCGACAGTATTAATATTGCTCGGACTATGACTCACTATGCGTATCATTATACCATCTGAATTGTCTTCGCCGTTTTGATTGGTGCAACCGTATCTTTAATCGCTCACTTTATTAAAAGATCATGGCAATTAGCTCGAATCCAGAGAACGTTACTAATCTTGCTATTCATTTTCAATGTACTTATTTGAAGGAACATTTAACTCCCTCATATATAAGCCAACGAAAAACTTTTAAATCGTAAAAATGTCAAAATATTTTACATGTTGAAATTTTTTAAGAAATAAAAGAACCTTATAGAGGTTCTTAAAATTAATTTTTGAATTATATATCCCATTAATCATAATTTTAATTATATACAATTTGGTAAATTAAAATATAAAACTTTTTTACGCCAGATTACTTATTTTGCAACTAAAAGTACTAGCATTATTTATTTTTATAATTAAAGAATCATTAATTAAAGTGTACCCCTTGTCAAGGACAATTAAATAAAAAAGAGTATTTT
>JAJQDJ010000149.1 GCA_021202205.1 Erysipelotrichaceae bacterium | reverse complement strand
ACCCGTAAAGTCATTAACATATAATTTCTTAAAAATAAACTTAATGACATTGCGCATAAGCGCTTTTTATTGTGCATAGACAGTGATTGTTTGACCACTTTCTAAAGTTGTACCTTTAGAAACACTTTGATCATAAATTGTACCCGTTCCTTCAACTTCAAAAGTGACATCAGCCATAGTCGCAAAGGCTTCAGCTTCTTTTCTAGACCATCCATCCATTGATGGCATCGTAATTGTTGTGCCGTTGGTTTTAAGAAAGACTCTAGATTCCGATGCAACCTCTGTATTAGCATAAGGATATTGACTTAATACAATATCTCCATCGCCTATAATAACTGGTGTTAATTGATTAGTTGAAAAGAGAGAAGAAACATAAGAAGTACTTTGATTTGTATATGAATCTAAAGTATAGCTGCTAGATGCTACAATTTTAATTTCTTGTTCATTCAGTTTATTAATTGCAGAACGGACAACAGATTGTACCAAATTGACAGCATTCGTACTGCTTGATGAACTAGCTTGATACCATAATACTATAACAATTTCTGGATCATCATAAGGTGCCAATCCACAAAAACTATAAGTATAATAATCACTCAAGTAAGCACCGTCCTGAGCTAATTGACCAGTTCCAGTCTTACCAATAAGATTGATATCATCCATATGATATTTATAACCTGTACTACCCGAAATATTAATAACACCACTTAACAAATCACGCATTTGTTCTACTGTATCCGTTGAATAGATTTGTTGTGAGTACTGTGTTGAAGCTTGATATAGAACTTCATCCGTTTCGCTATTAACAATCTTTTCAACGATATATGGTTCAACAGTTTTACCATCATTAGCAAAAGCACTATAACCTTTTAATAATTGATATGCCGTGACCGTAGAACCTTGACCAAATCCTGTGGTAAGCCACTCCACAACACGCCCATCATTATCGACATAACCAGCTACTCCAGATGCTGTCGATAAGCCATCCATTTCATCACTTTGGAAGAATCCCAAAGTTTCATAATCAGCAATCAGCGAATCTTTATCAGTATATGTTGATAAAATATTACAAATAGCTGTGTTAGAAGAATAATAGAATCCTCGACGGAAGGAAATAACACCCCAGCCTTGACCATTATTATGATCTTTAATCGGACTACTTGATGATGAATAGTAATATTTTCCTGATGTATAAGTATTATCTACAGTAAAACCACTTGAATCGCCATCATTAATAGCATTAGCATAAACAAATGATTTAAAAACGGAACCTGGTTCCACAGCTTCATTAAGAAATAAATCTACATAATTTTCCATGTCCCTATCATTTGGATCGAACGATGGGTAATTAGCTACAGCTAATATAGCACCTGTTTTAGCATTCATAACAGCACATGTGGCTTGATCTGCTGCACCATCCTCACAAAACTTTGTAATTTGTGAAGTTAATTCTGTTTGAATATCTGTATCTAAAGTTAAATATATATCGTTGCCTGAAACTGGTGCAGTTTCAGATATAATCCCATTAGGCAATACATTATCATTATTATCAGCAAGATAAACCTTTTGTCCATCCGTGCCTGATAATTCATCATCATAAACTTGTTCAATACCCATTTGTCCTACCAATGCAGATGTTGTCTGTCCATTAATTTCATCTGTAACAATTTGAGCATATCCGATTTCATAAGATGCAAAATCTCCATAACGATAACTTCTGGTTGTCGTTTCTTCAAATTCTATTCCTGGTAAATCCAATGCTTCAATTTCTTCTTTTACCAAAGAAGAAATATTATTTCCTATACTACCAAATTCTACCTGATAAGAATCTTTATTTAATTTTTCTAATATCTCATCATAATCTCCACCAAGTATTTCTGCTAATTTTTCAGCAGTATATTCTTTATCCTCGACATAAGCAGCACTACCATCAGAATTGGTACGTGTTGAAGATAATATGGCATAAACTTTATATTTTGTAACATCAGTTACCAATACCTCATCATTGCTTGAGTAGATAGTTCCACGTTTTGCAGTCAAAGTTTCAACTTTTTGAGATCCACCACGCTGTGTAGCATACGCTGCAATATCATTACCACTAATAAGATGTTTCCCTGTTAGTTCTAAGTAAACCACATTAAAAACTAGACAAACAACCACAAAACAAATAACAACCATCATAAGATTAGCACCGTAATTTTCATCTTTTTTAATGCTCGGTACTTTAGGAATAGTTGGAATTTTAAGCTTACGAGCCATTATTCACTACTCTCCTCAACAACTGCAACAGTACCACACCACTACTTTGTTGATAAGTATAACCTCTTTCTTCAGCGACTGTTTCTAAACGTGAAAAGGATGCCAATGATAATTTTTCGCTATCTAAGCTATCAATATCTGCTTGAATTGTTTGAATTTCATCTTCAACGTTATCAATTTTAATATTCAATGTTGCCTCATAAGAATTTAATACAACAATTCCTACGACAAATACGATAAAGCTTGCTATAAAGAGCCTTTTTGAAAATCTTACAAAACGAGATTCTTTTCTTTTATTTTTTTTCATCCTTTTCAATCCTTTCTATAATTCTTAATTTAGCTGAATGAGCACGATGATTGATGTTTAATTCTTCATTTGATGCTACAATCGGCTTTTTTGTTATTTTTTGAAATTTTGGTTTTAAGTTATCTGGTATAACTGGCATTCCTTGAGGTAAAGAAGGAATGGTTGATACCTCATTAAAAGTATATTTGCATATTTTATCTTCTAATGAATGAAATGTGATAACCGCAATTCTTCCATGAATATTTAATAAATCTAGACTATCATGTAAAGCCTGGTCAAAAACATTGAGTTCATCATTTACAGCTATACGAATAGCCTGAAATGTCTTTTTTGCAGGATGTCCTGTTTTTCTTTTGACCGAAGAAGGCAAAGATTGCTTAATAATTTCAACAAATTCAAATGTTGTTTCAATTGGTTTGATATTTCTAGAATGTTCAATATTTCTGGCAATATTTTTGGCGTATTTTTCATCGCCATATTGATAGAGAATCTTAACCAATTGTTCATAGCTATAAGTATTAACAATATCATAGGCTGTTAAGCTTTGACTGGTATCCATACGCATATCAAGCATAGCATCATAGTTATAACTAAAGCCTCGATATCCTTCATCTAGCTGTGGTGAAGAAACACCCAAGTCAAAGAGTATACCATCAACATGTTCAATTCCTTGTTGATACAAGGAATTTTTAATATTTTTAAAATTGATATGAATAATTGTAAAACGATTAGAAATAGCAGATAATCTTTGAGAAGCTGCCTGTATAGATTCTTCATCTTGATCAAAGCAGTAAAGATGTCCCGTTGTTAATCTTTTAAGAATCTCTGCACTATGTCCACCTGCACCCAAGGTACAGTCAACATAAATACCATCGCTTTTAATATTCAGTCCATCGATAGATTCATTTAAGAGTACACTTACATGTTGAAACATTATACCTACTCCTCATCATCAAGCTCTTCTGATAAATCATCAAACTGATCAACGTTATCATCATAATAGTTTTCCCACTCTTCACTATTCCAAAGTTCGATACAATCTCCAGCGCCTACAACTGTACATTCTTTTGTTAAATGAGCTTCTTATCTTAACCTAGCAGGAATATTAATCCTTCCCAACTTATCAAATTCACACTCATTAACCCTGGCCGTTACCAAACGCTTATAGGTACGATTCTTTTTTTTCTAGATAATGCCAATATTTCAGCATAATATTCATCAAATCCCACTTGTGTGTAAACTGCTAAACAGCCATCATTTCCCTTCATAACATAGACACTATCACCACATTGATTACGCATCTTGGCTGGTATGCTTAAACGCTCTTTGGCGTCAATGTTATGCTTAAATTCACCAAAGAACATTTTTCATCACCCACTTTTTATTACACTTTTTTAACACTTTATATAAATATTATATACCAAATTTGCCCTCTTGTATATAAAAAACTATTTACAAATTCAAAAAATTTTCATACCCCGTATTGTAAAATGAAACTGGAATTAAGGGAGGGCTGATTTGGAGGGCA
>JAJQDJ010000313.1 GCA_021202205.1 Erysipelotrichaceae bacterium | reverse complement strand
TATAGCATACCATACCTTATTGGATGTCCCACCTCGCTATTTGACGCATACAATATGTCGATGATGGCTGAATTTTTTGATATTACCAAAGATTCAAAAGATATCTTTGAAGGTAAAAAAATCATGCAAACTGAATATGCTTCTTACATCAATCAATATCCTACTATTTTCTTGTCATTTGCCAACGCTAAAGGTACTAAGCAAAATACCATCAATAGTATAAAAGATAGTTTAAGAGAATTATATAATAAATATGATTACATTTTTATAAATATGAAAGAAAGCGAAGAAGAAGATTACTATTATTTAAAAGAAGCCATGAAAAAAAGTATTGAACCAACTCTTGACGGCATTGAAAAAACAATACTATATCTCATGGAGATGCTTTATAAGTATTATGGTAAAAAGGTTATGTTATTTATTGATGAATATGATACGCCTTTTATAGAAGGACATGTAAAAGGATTCTATGATGATATAAAAGAACAGCTTGCATCATTATTACATAATGCTTTAAAAGATGCTGTTCCTTTGAATATGCCATGTTAACTGGTATTCAAAGAGTGGCTAATGAAAATATTTTTAGTGACCTCAATAATCTTGAAATTTATGATTTATCTAGTGATGGTTATAGTCAATATTTTGGCTTTACTGATGAAGAAACCAAACAAATACTCAAAGATTTTGATTTGACTTTTAATAATGAAGTCAAAGAAATGTATGATGGTTATCATATTGGAAATATTGATGTATATAATCCATGGTCAATTCTTAAATATACGAAAAATAGAAAGCTAGGCTATTATTGGGTTATTACGAGTTCTAACACAATGATCAAAAATGCTATAAGAAATGCGGATTCAACTTTTAAAAATAGCTTTGAAACACTGATTGAACAAGGATACGTTGATGTTAATGTTAAAATGGGGACAAGTTTTTACGAAAAATCTCAAACTTCTTCCTTATGGGGCATGTTTATCAATGCTGGATATTTAACTATCAAAGATGAAATCAATCCTAAACGATATCGTCTTAAAATACCTAATTTTGAGGTTGTTGATGAATTTAAATATTTTTTATCTTATTATTTTGATTGATCTTCTGTTGAATTTCTCGATAATATAGATAGTCTTTTATATGAAAATCAAACAGGTTTTTTAGATTCTTATACACAGCTATTATTGGCTTCTTCATACCACGATTTAACGAGTGAAAATAGTTACCATATGTTATTATATCCATTATGTTTGTATCTTTCTAATACTCATGAAGTCAGATCCAATCCTGAAGAAGGAAAAGGTAGAACAGATATTATTATCAAATCTCAATCATCAAAATATACTTCTTATGTTATTGAATTCAAGCATGGTAATCAAACAGATGATTTGAATACCTTAGCTGGTGAAGCAATAAAGCAAATAAAAGAGAAAAAGTATGATGTCAATTTAACAGGTAGAATTATTCATATTGGGCTTGGCTTGTATAGTAAAAACGTTGCAATGAAATGGCTAGTTAAGCAAGAAAACTAGAACGAAAGTTCTAGTTTTGTTGTGTGTATTTTTGTTTAACTTTTTGAATTTCATTCATTTGGGCTTGTTCCATTTGGTACCAGCCTTTTTGTGACATTGTATCATAAATTTGATTTTGCATTTTTAAGCTTTCACACAAAGCATTATCAAATGATGAATGAATATGACTGGTACTTGATTCAATTGTACCATGTAAATACAAATCAGCAACACCTTTAGTCGTTAGTAACAATCCTTCCATCAGTTCTTTATCGTTCATAATATCCTCCTTTTAGATAAGATTTAAAAATTGATCATACAAATTTTGATGCTTGCTTTTAAGACTTCCTACAAGTTGTTTTAAGGAAGTATCCTGTAGTTTGGATTCGACATCACTACATTGATTGATAAAATATTCCTCATGACTTAAAGCATCATCAATATAAAGTAATTCTTTAGGACTCATAATCCACCTCCATATTTAGTATGAGTGAGATTCACTATTTTAAACAAAAAATTGTTGTTGTCACTTTTAAAGTTTTGCTGCATAGTGTAAAATAAAATTAATGAAAGGAGACTTTATGATGAATTATTTTAGTGAAGATTTAAAAAAGATTTTATTAGCTGGTGTTGGTGCTGTGGCTTTATCTGCTGAAAAGAGTAAAGAAGTTATTGACACTTTAGTAAAAAAAGGTGAATTAACTGTAGAACAAGGTAAGGTTATTAATGAAGAATTAAAGCGTAATGTTAAAGAAAAATTGAAAGATCCTGTTGATGTCGATAGTGTAAACCGTGATTTAGAAAAACTTGATAAAGATGAATTAGAAGCTTTGAAAGCAAAAATAGAAGAATTACAGGCTAATAATGAGTCAGAATAATGAAAACACGTTAAGCGGCAAACGCCGCTTAGCACAAATTGTAGGAATACTTAGAAAACATCATATTAGTCAAGGTATTGATCCTGTTAAGTTTAGAGAGATATTAGAGGATTTGGGTCCCACTTTTGTCAAGATTGGTCAAATTATGGCATCTAGACAAGATATGTTTTCTGCTCGTTATTGTAATGAATTGGTAAAACTAAGAGATAGCGTTGCACCAATGGATAATAAAACCATACGTCAGGTGATTGAAAATGAATATGGTTGTAAGTTAGAAGAAGCTTTTGAATATTTTGATTGGAAACCTTTAGGAAGTGCATCGATAGCTCAAGTTCATCAAGCTGTCTTAAAGAATGGACAAATGATAGTTGTGAAAATTCAACGTCCAAACATATATGAAATGATGGAAAGAGATATTTCTTTAGTAAGAAAAGCAGCAAAGCTATTAAAACTCAATGATATACTTGGCAATGTTGTTGACCTCAATATTGTCTTGGATGAATTTTGGGAAACTGCAAAAGAAGAAATGGACTTCCTTAATGAAGCCCAAAATGCTTTGCGTTTTAAACAGCTTAATAGAGATTTAAAATATATTGGTGTACCACATATAGAAATGGCTTATACAACAAGTAAAGTATTAGTCATGGAATACATAGAAGGCTATGAAGTAAATGATTTGGATACATTAAGCGATGCTGGTTATGATATCAAGGAAATAGCTAGTAAATTAGCTGAAAACTATATCAAACAAATTGTTGATGATGGATTCTTTCATGCGGATCCTCACCCTGGTAATTTACGTATTCGAGATGGTCAAATTGTTTGGATTGATTTTGGCATGATGGGCAATTTAAGCCGTAGTGATAAAGCATTAATGAAAGAGGCAGTATTAGCAATTGGTAGAAATGATACACAAAAAGTAGTTGATGTTATACTCACATTAGGGAATCATGATGGGCATGTTGATTATACGAGATTCTACGATGATATAGAAGTTTTTATGAATCGTTATGTTACAGCAGATCTTATTAGTATCAATTTAGGTGACCTCGTTCAAGAACTCTTTGCGATAGCTCATAAACATAAAATATCTATGCCTAAAGGCATTAGTATGTTGGCACGTGGCTTGGTGACTATAGAAAGTACTATTATGGCTATCGACCCTCATATGAGTATGGTAGAAATAGCAACCAATCATGTTATGAATCATGTGAGTAAAAATGATCCACAAAAAGAATTAACCAATCTTTTAAGACAAGGTTATGCAGCTACGCAAAGCAGTATGCAGATACCTTCACAGGTATCTGAACTTATGCGTATGATGATGAAAGGTCGTTTGAAAGTTAATCTAGAATTGATGGAATCATCTGTACCAATGACAATGCTTAATCATATGGTGAATAAACTTGTGGTAGGCATTGTAGCTGCAGGTTTATTAATGGCAAGCAGTATGTTATGTATGACCGATATGACACCTCAAGTTTTAGGTATTCCTGCCATAGGCTTTATTGGTTATTTAACGGCTGTTGGTTTAGGTATCTGGTTATTATTGACAGTTATTAAAGAAAGAAGACAACGAAAGTAAGAGGCATTTATGATAATAGCATGCCTCTTTTATGATAGAATTTTTTTACTAAAATGAATAAGAAATGATTTTATGGCAAAAATATCCCGAATTGCAAGCAGAAAGTGGAATTAAGATGAAAAAAATTTAATT
>JAJQDJ010000040.1 GCA_021202205.1 Erysipelotrichaceae bacterium | reverse complement strand
TCCATGTTTTTATATTAATGATGCCATTTTTGAAGTGCGAAACTTGAGTTAATTAATAAAAAATGAAAGGATAGCATTTATGACAAAAACAGATGGAGCTAAGTTTAAAATTAAAGAAACATTACTTGAATTTATGAAACGTAAAAGTATTGATCAAATTAAGGTCATTGATATTACTAATGAATTAAAAATCAATCGTAGTACATTTTACTTATATTATGATTCTATTTATGATCCATTACAGGAAATAGAAGATGTTTTTTTTGAAGGCTTCAGAAAAATTAATAGAGATTTTCTCAATTACCCTTTAGATAATAAATATTTCTATATTGCACATCCCAAATTAGTTGAAACACTTGAATATTTGAGAGAAAATAGCTATATGACCCAAATATTATTTGGACCGTATGGAGATGCTACGTTTCAAAATAAATGTACAAAACTTGTTAGTGATTTCTTTTATCGTAAAATTGTTTCAGACTATATGTTTTATGAAGATGATTTAATAGAATCATTCTTGATAGGAGGTTTAAGAGAATTAACAGTTGAGTGGATTAATAGTGGAATGCAATTGGATAATGAAAGATTCGCCATATTAATATATAGACTTATGTTTGGTTTCTTTAAACCCGCTCTTGATGAGTTTAAGACTTAATCTTGAGATAATAAAAAAATTCAGGGTAACCTGAATTTTTATTTTACATATTTATTAATAAAGCTTGTCACTGTCTTTTGATAGAGTTCAGGATTTGTCTTATAGCTTTCAGCATGTCCTGCACCTTCTACTATTAACATATCTTTTTCAGCCTGACATGCATGATATAATGAATAAGCCATATAGGTTGGAACAAAATCATCTTGATCACCATGAATGAATAATGTAGGTGTTTTAGATTTCTTGACTTGCTCTACAGCAGAAGCTTCTTTGAAGTTGTAACCTACACGTTTTTTACTTAATGGTGCAGCTGTTTTCAATAAGAAATTAGGCATTTTGCTTTCTTCAATACCGTGTTGTAATTCATCATAAACACTTGTAAAACCACAATCAGAAATAATACATTTAACATCATCTATTAACTCTTCACCACTTGCCATCAATACAGTCGCACTGCCCATAGATATGCCAAATAAAACAATCTGAAGATCTTCATTATTGAAATAATACTTCATCTTCGTAATCCATTCAATACAATCTAATCGATCCAACCATCCAAAACCGACATAATCGCCTTCGCTCTCACCATGGCCTCGATTATCAGGCATTAATACATTGAATCCTAAATCATGATAAAACTTCAAATAATAAGCAAATTCATAAATATTATAAGTATGATAACCATGAATCGCAATCAATACTTTATTTGTATTTTCTTCTGCTCTTAAGAACTTAGCCTTTAATTTTAAACCATCATTGGTAATCATTTCTAATTCCTCAAAACTTTGTTCATTAATCCAAGGCATATATTTTTCTTTTTTATCTTCTTCTAATTCATATTCTTTTTTATTTCTCTTATAGGCAAAATCAATAGCTTTATTACTAGCAACATATACAGCTGCTGCTGACAAGGCTGCAGCACCTCCAACGATTAAACCTGCTTTTGTTTTTCTTTTCATTTAAACCACATCCTTATAGAAAATATAATAACACTTTTTTATCAAATTCACAAATTTTTCACAACATTATTGTAATATAATATTCATGAAAGAAGTGACGGTATGAATAAAGAAGTCATAAAGATTAGATTAATAGTAACTATTGTCATATTATGTGTACCACTATTTCTATATTTGGGATCATTTATTGGTTAATCATTTTGATTTAACCAATTTTTTAATAATTGAATATATCTATCATTGTCCTCTACAAAACACATATGTCTGCAACCTTCAAATAATTCCCATGAAGAATTTAGAATATGTTCATACATATATTCAGCAACACCTGGTGTACATAAGTCATTTTCTCCACTGATGATTAGTGAAGGTATAGTGATATTCTGTAATTCATTTGTAACATCGTAATCTTTAAGATTACCTAAAGGTGTAAATTCATTAGGTCCCCAGGCAGTTACATAAACATCTTTATTTTTCTTCATTGGACGTTTTAAACACTCTGGAGATTCTTTTGTAACTTCACCACTACAATGGAGTAACATATATTCTTTTTCAGCAGATAAATATTTTGGGTCATTATAGTTTCCGGTACTTGTGGCGTAGTTAATGGCCTCTTGCATCTCTTGTGGTAATTGTTGTATCAGTTTTTGTTGTTCATTGGCCCATAAAGAAGATGAAGGTAATGTACTAGACAAAATAATACTTTGAATACCTTCCGCTTTTCTATGACACACATACTCCAACAACAACATACCACCCCAAGATTGCCCTAACAAATGAATCTTATCTAAATGTAAATGAGTTCTTAAAGCATCTAGCTCATCCAACCATGTTTCTTTATGCCATAAATCATTTCTGCCTTCAACATAAGAATTGCCGCAAACAATTTGATCATACATAATTAACTGTCTATCATCTAATTCACTTAATATATCCAATACTTCAAAATAATTATGACTTGATCCAGGCCCACCATGTAATAATACTAATGGCGGTTTCTTTGAATTTTCTCCTACAATTCTATAATATGTACGATAGCCTAAAAAAGGCATATATCCTTCAACAACTTTCATTATATTAACTCCCATACGAATTATAATGTTTTAAAGATAATTTGTATATATATAAAATTAAAAGTTTGCTAAAGCGATGCAACGAAAAGCCTTTCGTTGTGTTTTCGTTGACAACGAAACATCGATAAATAGTTAAAGATTTGCATTATAATCGATAGTATTTTGTTGATCTTCCATTGCCACTTTTTGTGATTGTGTTCTTTTTTATAAGACTATTTAATAATTTTAAAGTTTTATCTTTGTTAAATCCAACTTGTTTTTCTATTTCGGTTCTAGATAATTTTTTGTTTCCATCCAATATATTGATGATTTCTAATTCATTTTGTGTAAAAATTTGATTTGTAGAAATAACAGGTAGAATAATAGTAATAGAGTTTTCAAATATTATATAATTAGGTTTTACAAGTGTATTGGCATAAGCATTATTAATTCTCAATATTCCTGTTCCGAATTTCTCAATATATCTTAATCTATGTAATACATTGGCAATAATTGGATTTCTAAGAACAGAAATTTGACTATGTAAATATTCTTCTTTGCTAATTCCTGTTGGTAATCCACCAGGAGAAGTTATTTCTATTCTATCATTATACATACTTATTTTAATATAAGTATTTGTATCCCACTGACGGTGTATTAATGCATTAGCTAGTCCTTCTCTAAAAGCATTTTTTGGTATTGATTCAATAATTGTACGAGAAGCATCCTCAATTTTTTCATATATGTAATTTAGCTTAAACACATCCATTGACTTATTTAAGCAACTTAAGATAGATTCATGATCATATGTTTTACGAAATCTAATTTCATCAATATTATCGCCAAATCTAATAATATCAACCCCTTTAAATTGATTTTTATCAGCTAATAAAGCTGCTGCATTGTTAAAAGAGTAATCTAAAGTATAAAATCCTAAAGATATAAGTACATCATTATTTAATTTTTCCATGCCAAGTTTTTGAATAAAATCTTCTTCAAGTACATTAAAAGTTAAATCCTGCTTATTAGAAATAATATCTTCAAAATTTAAATTTTGACCTTGCAATATTAGTCTATTTAATTCTAATCTGTCAACCTCAACAGAAACAGTGTTATTTCTTTTATAGGCTTTAGACTTAAAGAAATAAGGTTTAAATTGTCCTTCAAACACATGTAATATAATTGTATTATCAAATTGTATATCTAAAGTATATGTGGGTACAGGTTTTATATTATCATTAATTTTATTTTCTATATTTAAACATGCTTCTTCAGGATTATTAATACCCACAATATTGCCATTATCAGAAACACCAAAAATAATATCACCCTCCAAATAATTTGCAAACGCACTTACAGTTTTTAAAAAAGTATTTGTATTTTCGTTTTCTTTAAACTCTAAAATTTTTGTTTCTCTCATGTTATCACCTCTATGTATATTAGGTAGTGTCAAAGCTTGTTATAATATATGGGCTTTTCACTACCTGTTC
>JAJQDJ010000105.1 GCA_021202205.1 Erysipelotrichaceae bacterium | reverse complement strand
TGCCCTCCAAATCAGCCCTCCCTTAATTCCAGTTTCATTTTACAATACGGGGAAGAAATGGATCATGCTATTGGTATTTTAAGATATTTACAGGATAATGATTATGTTGTAACATTATCAGCTATTGCTAAACCTGATAAAGAATTAGTAAACTTAGATGATCCATTGAAATATGGTTTGGAACATGAAAAATATGTTACAAGCTTGATTCATAATATCTATGGTGCAGCTTATGAAGAAAAAGATTTTAGAACAATGAAATTTTTAGATTGGTATGTTGATGAACAAGGTGAAGAAGAAGTCAATGCCAATGATTTATTAACTAAGTTCGAATTATTTGGGCATGATCCTCAATCACTCTCACTCTATTCATTAGATAGTGAACTGGCTACTAGAACATATACGCAAGCATCTATTTTAGGAACGACTGAAGAAAAAGACGTTTTAAACGTCTTTTTCTTATGCTATAATACGCATAGGAGGAAAAAGTATGTATACAACAATTAATCAAGCTTATGAATATATTTATTCAATATATAACAAACCTATTGATATAGCCATTATCTTAGGTTCTGGATTAGGTCCTTTGGCCAATGAAATAGAAGAGCCAATCATTATTGACTATAAAGACATTCCTGGTTTTCCAATTTCAACTGTTCCAGGACACGAAGGAAAATTGTATATAGGCAAAGTATCAGGTAAAACAGTTTGTGCCATGAAAGGGCGTTTTCATTATTATGAAGGACATGATATGGATGTTGTAACACTACCAATTCGTGTATTTGCCAAACTTGGTATAAAGTATTTGTTTGTCACAAATGCATGTGGTGGTATACGTGAAGATTTGAATCCAGGACAGATCACTCTGATTAGTGATCATATCGGATTATTTGCACCTAGTCCACTGCGTGGTCCTAACTTGGATGAATTCGGTCCACGTTTTAAGGATATGAGTGAAGTTTATTCTAAAGAATTACGAAATATTGCCTGCAAGGCAGCACAAAAAGTCAATGTTAATTTAAAAGAAGGAATCTATTGTTTCTTTAAAGGGCCTATGTTTGAAACACCTGCCGAAATTCAAGCTTTTAAAGCGTTAGGAGCTGATATGTGTGGTATGTCAACAGTTCCTGAAGCTATCGTAGCAAGACATTCAGGAATGACAACTTTGGGTATTTCTTTGGTCACAAATAAGGCAGCTGGTTTATCTACGAATCAATTGGATCATAAAGAAGTCATGGAAGCAGCAAACAAAGCTGAAGTCGACTTAGTTAAACTAGTTAAGGAAATCATCAATGAAATGTAAAAAATGATATATCATTCTTGATATATCATTTTTATATTTCAAATAAAGATTTGATATCATCCAAGCTCATAGAAGATAAAGAACCATCATTGCCTTCTACAAATGTATCTGCCAAATCTTTCTTTTGACTTTGTAAATCCATAATTTTTTCTTCAATACTGTTTTTCATGATTAATGAGAATACTTGAACATTTTGTTTTTGTCCAATACGATAGGCTCTATCTGTTGCCTGATTTTTAGCGGACATATTCCACCATGGATCATAGTGGATAACAGCTTGAGCACTTGTAAGATTGATACCTGAACCCCCTGCTTTAAGTGATATTAAAAACAATGTTGTATCGCGTCTTTTTGGAAAGCATCAATCAATTGTTTACGTTTTTGTTTAGAAACTGATCCATCCAATAAATAATATGAAATATGTTCTTTTTGGCATTGTTCTTCTAGTAACTCTAATACGGATGTAAATGAAGAGAAAAGTAATATTTTTTTATGACTATTTTCTAATGAATGGATAAGTTCCATACATCCTTTCATTTTTGATGATGGTTCCTCAATATCATCATAAAGTAAACGAGGATCCTGACATATTTGACGCAAACGTGTCAGCAAGGCTAAAATTTCTACTTGTCAAAAATGAGGCATATTGAGTTTTTCATGTAGAGATTGATTTGCCTGGACAAGAGATGCTAAATAGAGTTTTCCTTCATCTTCATTAAAATGTAAATAAAGTGTTTGTTCAATTTTTTCAGGTAATTCTTCTAATACATCCTTTTTATTTCTTCTTAAAACAAATGGAGAAATCATATTTTTAAGCTGTAATTGTTTTTCTTCATCATGTTCATTGATAATAGGCTTTTCAAAGTTATTCATAAAGTAATGATAGTTATAAAGATAGTAAGGCATCAAATAATCAAAGATTGACCACAATTCAGATAAAGAATTTTCGATTGGTGTTCCTGTTAAAGCAAAACGTTGTTTAGCTTGAAGCATCTTGACAGTTAAAGCATTACGTGTTTTAGGATTTTTGATATATTGGGCTTCATCTATCACAATTGTATGAAAGTTAAAACTCTGATATAAATCAACATCTCGACGCATATAATCATAGGATGTAATAATAACCTGATACTCATCGATTGTTTGAATAAGTTCTTCACGTTTAGCTTTAGGACCATAAATACATAAGTATTTTAAATCACCAGTAAACTTTTCAATCTCATCAGCCCAATTGAGCAATAAACTAGCTGGTGTAATAACCAGGTGTGTTCCTTGATCTTTTAAAGCATCAAAATAAACAATCATTTGTAAAGTTTTTCCTAACCCCATATCATCTGCTAAAATACCACCAAAGCCATATTGTTCCATCAGTCTTAACCATTCATAACATTCTATCTGATACTCTCTTAAAATTGTTTTATAATGCTGTGGAGCCTCAAAATGCGTTTGTTTCAATGATAAATCATTCAACCATTCATCAAATTGCTGTGATCTCGAAAAATGCAATGATGAATCTTTAGACATGATATTATCCAATTCAAATAAACGATAGGCTGGAACCTGGATTTCACCATTAGTGAAATCCTGACCCTTAAGATGCAATGAAGATGTTAAAGCTTCTAATTCACTTAATTCATTATTTTCCAATGATAGTATTTTACCATTCCTTAGTTTATAGA
The DNA here is from genome assembly GCA_021202205.1 of Erysipelotrichaceae bacterium. GTDB lineage: Bacteria > Bacillota_I > Bacilli_A > Erysipelotrichales > Coprobacillaceae > JAJQDJ01. Next base: position 1,214 of record JAJQDJ010000105.1, on the reverse strand, counting down.
ATTTACGTTTTTTCTTATAAGCTTTTAAGATATCCATGAGTTCTTCTTTTTGTACATGAATACTATCTATTTGAATCGATAATAAGCCATGACTTATTCTCACACCCACTTCTATATCTAATGGCTGATTCTTAGAAATATCTTTTAAAGCATCACTGACATAAATCGTACAATAATTAGATAAATAAGGTAAACCCTCTTTAATAAACTGATATGTAAATTCATGATCATATTGTAAATAAATAATATGTTCATCAATATCTTCAATATATGGCTTTAAATAGCTTTCTATAAGATCGGCTTCTTTTGATTTATGGGGATTATCATCAAAGCCATAAGATAGACTGTCATCATAAATATATTCAATCTGCAAACATATTTGACCATCCTTACTCATATCACCATAAAGATTAATCATATTCTCCTGATGATAATCATTAAATACATTCGTATTCAATGATATATCTTCCATAAGATCGACTAATATATATTTATAAAAATCATTCAATGATTCTTCACTAATATACAATCCACCTCTAATATCCATTAGTTTCTTGATAAATGTTAAAATCTTATGAGGTTCATGAAAGTCATAGCGATATAATATGTCATTTTCTAAGCTATAAAGATACATTGATGACATGATCATATTTTCAATCATATGATAGTCCTTAAAATCTAGTATATAATTGTTATTTTCTTTATGTATATCTAATGGTATTTGCATATTTCGTTTTTGAAATGCAATATCACAGTATGTTGATGGTAGGCTATTCATCAAATCAAAGAAATCATCTATTTGATCCTCATTAATAATAAGATTTTTAATAATACCATTTTGCATCAATTGGTTTTTCAAAAAACATCTTCTAACAAATCCTAATATTTCCTTTGAATCTTCATCAAAAGCATCCAAGCTATGAATAAATTCAAAACTTTTACCATATTTAAGGTTTTCATGATGATCGATAGCATTCAAAAAAGATTCAATATTTTTAACAATATAACCTTGATTTTGATTGATGACACGTAGTGTCATCAATAAGGAATCATTATTTTGTTTGATGTAAGTTTTTAGTTGATATTGTTTGGTTGATAATGGGACTAAGGAATCTCTTACAAGCTGGTCTTTATATAATGAAATAAGATCATTAGCTTCTTGCAATGTCATTAAGTTAAGATTTGGTGACATTCCCCTTCTCAAAAATGAGAAG
>JAJQDJ010000136.1 GCA_021202205.1 Erysipelotrichaceae bacterium | reverse complement strand
CTTCTCATTTTTGAGAAGGGGAATGTCACCAAATCTTAACTTAATGACATTGGCAATTCATGTCCTTGTTATTCTCAAACACTGCTGGAAATATGAATGAGTCTGAGACAACAAATGAAAATAAACCTACTACTAATACTACTAAAAATGATAATCTTATAATGTAAAATGAGGAAAGAACATGGATGATAAGAATATATATGTTGAAATTATGGATGGTGAAAAATTAACATATTTTCACCGTACAGATTTGTATAAGATGGGATATAGATTTAGAAAGAAAGATAAGGTATGGTTTCAAATTGTACCTAATAGATCATTGGTTGAGATAGCACAGAACTATTGCAAGTTAAATTCATTGATTTGTATTGTTTATACTAAAAATTCTCTTCGAGATAATCATTATCGAGATAATTATTTTAATAATAATCGACCATTATTTAAGGATTATTATATATGTGCCTATTGCATGAAACCAATTCATCAGGATCAGATAACAATAGATCATATCATATCGGTAAGAAAAGCAAAATATAATACATTCTATAAAAAAATATTAGAGAAGTTGAAAATAGATAATGTAAATGATGAAAAAAATTTGGCAGCAGCATGTAAAAGCTGTAATTCCAGAAAAGGATCAAAAGGTGGATTATGGGTTATTAGAGGTTTTTTAGGTAAACATTATCCATGGATTATTTTATGTTATATGTTAGGGTTAATTTTATTAATATTTTTATTGTATATAATTATAACAGTTAATTAAAATTATATTGTTGAAAAAATGAAATCTCTAAAAGATCATAAGGAGGTACTGCGTTTAAATGAGTAAACAATTAGATGAAATACTAAATACGTATGCATATTCTACTCAACAAAAACATCAATTACAGTTAGCAGACAGATCAAATTTAGATTTAAATTATCTAAAAAATCCTAAATATGATTGGGAACAAATGAGAGAAATACGTCTTTCATTGGAATATGGAGTAGATCCAACAGCATTTTGCAATCCAGAAATTCCATCAGAATCAATGCAGTATATCAGAACCACATTATTTGAAAATGCAGGAATTTACGAAAAGGAAAATGAAATAATTCAGAGAAAACGATTAAAGAGAATTGTTCTCTCATTCTTTATTGGTATTTTATTTTTTGCCATGATTTTTGGACTTTATGTTAATAAAGACTATATAAAAATATATTTTGAGGATATAAATCTTGAATTGACAGATGATGAAGTAGATATTGGTATATCGGAAGTTGAATCAATTGATTATTTAGATTATATCAAGGATTATGATAGCAATAATAAATTAGAACTCCCTAGTGATGAGATAACTGACATTGGAAATTATACAGTTACTTATAAGCTGTCAAATAAAGTCAAATCAAAAGAAGTTCATTTGATAATACATGTCTATGATGATGTATGTCCAGTCATTAATCTTTCAACTCATTCTATAACAATTACAGAAGGAGATGATATTGAACCATCAGATTATATAGTGTCTGTAAATGATAATATAGATGGTGATATACAGGATTCTATTAATATTGAAAGTAATGTTGAATGTAATACAGCAGGTAATTATGATATCACATACTCAGTTTCAGATGCAGCTGGCAATGAATCAAATGATTCAATCAAAGTGACTGTTGAGAAAAAGAAAGAAGGTAGCACATCTTCTAACAGTAATAGTTCGTCTTCATCTAGCAGCAGTACAAATTCCAGTTCATCATCAAATACAAATTCCAGTTCATCATCAAATACAAATTCCAGTTCATCTAGTAGTAGCAGTTCAACAAAATCAGTAACAGCAACTGATAAAATATTTTATTTTGAAAGTGTAGGTGATGCTTCTTATATTTATAATGAAGCTAAAAGCTATGCTCAAGCAGCAGTCAATAGTGGTAAAGCTAATGGCTATGAAATAACTCCATATCAGCAAGACGGAGTGAATGTTGGTTATAAGGTTTCTTTCTTCTAATTTAAGTTAAAAAGTCATACAAATATTTGTTACATTTTTAAGGTATATAATGAATATTTAATTCATATATAAGGAGGATAATATGAAATTAGAGGAATTATACGAAAAATATGTGTATGACATACAACTAGAAAGAAAGAAATCTTCTTTAGATTCTTTTATGTATAAGTATAAGGTAGCATATGATTTTTATGGAAATTGCGAAATTGAAGAAATCACATATGATTCAGTAAAAAATTTACAACGATATCTTTTTATTGAGAGAGAATTTAGTGCAGTTTATACTAATCATATTGTAAGAGTAGTAAAGCAATTATTAGAATTTGCATATAAACACGACTATATAGGTTATTATTGTCTTGATAACATTAATAATGTACAGGACACAAGGGTTGTTGAAAAAGAATATTATGACTTAAAGACATATCAGGAATTCTCTTCTTTTATTTCAGACAAAGAGGATCATTTAATATTTGATATGTTATTTTTTTTTAGGGTTAAGACGTGGTGAGCTGGTAGCATTAAAATGGAAAAATATTGATATTGTAAACGGAGTAGTATCAATTACTTCCTCAATGGAAAAAGTTACTGGGAAAGGTCTGGTTTTGTCAACACCCAAGACAAAATCATCCTATAGAAAAATTGTTTGTAATAAGACACTAATTGATGAAATCAAAGAATATTATTTTGAGGTTAAAAGTGTCTTTCCAAAAACAAATGAACTTTTTGAGTTTGGTAAAACAAAAAATATTTCTTTTGCTACATTGGATAGAAGATTAAAAAAATATTTATCAATAGCAGGTACACCTAAGATTACTATGCATGGATTTAGACATTCACACGCAACGTTGCTAAATGAATTAACATCAGATCTTAAAGCTATTTCTGCGAGATTAGGTCATGACGATATTTCTACTACATTAAAGATATATGTACATTCTAATGTTAAAACACAGGAAAATTTAGCACAGCTGATTGAAAATGAGCTTCAAAAAGAAAGACAGTATGATGATTTTGGAATATTTATAAGTGAATTGGAAAAATATCTTCTTGGTGGTCTTGAAAGTGACAAATTTTCATTGGATGAAATACATATGATAACTGATATTTATCAATATGTTATAAGTCAAAAAGAGAAGTCTACTTGTATACAATAGACTTCTCAAAAATGTTCAATTGAATTATAACATATTGTAGATATTTAGCAAATGTAAATATTATTGTTATATAACATTGGAGGAAATAAAATGGCAAAGATAAAACAAAGTGAGACTATAACTGAAAATATATTTAGAGATTATTATGGTGCTACAACATTTATAGAAAAGTCTGCCATATCTAGTGGATATGGGTTTGTTTCAAAAAATGGAACAAACTATGATGGATATCCTGATTTTTTCTTAGATACAGGAGAATATTGTTTTGTTGTAGAAGCAAAAGCAATTAATCATCAGGAAGCCGAGGATGAAGTTCAATACTATTTAATTAATAATAAAATTAGAAAAGATATTGTTGGTATAGCTATCTCTGGACAATTAAAAAGTGATTTAAAGGTGACTTACTACCTAAAAAAATTGGATGATAGTAAAATATCTGAATTTTCACAAAAAGATACATTATTAGATCTTACAAACATCAGAAGACAATATATAAAATCAAAATATGGAGAAGCAGTATCAACGGACGCATTAATCTCTGTCTTAAAGGATTTAAATAAACGGTTTAACAATGGAAATAAAATACGAGATACAGATAGAAGCCTTTTTTTCTCTGGTTTAATGATAGCGTTAAAAAATGTAAATTTCAGAAGCACTTATAAAAATATTCAATCACCTTCAAAACAAGAGGTTGCGAGAACACAAGCTAAAGTACTAGAATCACACAATTTAAATAAAGCAATTTTAGAAGCTATTACAACTGAATTAGATAGTAAAATCAATAATTTATCTAAAGAATTTAGTTGGAAAGATAAATTTTCATTTATAAAGAATGTTGATTATTCGTTAGAAGAGTACAAAAAAATTATTTGTATAATTGAGGAAAAAATTTTTTATCCATTTCAAAATGAGGAAAAACAAGATATCCTTGGAAGAGCTTATAAAATCTTCTTATCTCGTGCTGGAAAAGTAGATAATAAAAATATTATATTAACACCAGATCATATAAAAGAATAAAACCTCATTTGCACCGTGTGCGTAAATATAGTATAATCTAAGAGTCTAAA
>JAJQDJ010000268.1 GCA_021202205.1 Erysipelotrichaceae bacterium | reverse complement strand
CCCGTAAAGTCATTAACATATAATTTCTTAAAAATAAACTTAATGACATTGTTCTAGTGAATCCTTTTTCTTTTATGATAACAACTAATATTAAAGAAATAAAATAAATAATCTTTATGAAAACATTTTTGTTAAGCATCATAAAGGATCCAGTTTAATCCGGACCCTAATCATACATTTTAGGTTTATAAACCATACGATTTTCTAATGCATAGATGCGTTTACTATATTCACCAGGTTGGATATCTCCTAATGCTTTGTCAAACATATTCATTCTTGCATCTATATTATCAATTAAATATAACATTTCTGCTTCCTTTATTTGAGGCAATACTGGAGAACCAAATTCATTTTTACCATGATGTGATAAAACCATATGCTCTAGTAAAGTGACCTCTTCCCCTGTTATATTTAATTCCTTAGAAGCATTGCTAATCATAGATTGAGCAATTGAAATATGACCAAGCATCTTTCCTTCAAAAGTATAAGATGGTACAACCGGGCCTGAAAGTTCTACAGTTTTACCAATATCATGCAATAAAACACCTGAAAACAATAAATCTTTATTTAGATTAGGATATATATTCAACAAACTATCAGCAATCTTTAACATTGATAAAGTATGATATGCCAATCCTGATACATAATCATGATGATTTTTACTCGCAGCAGGGTAAATTTTTATTTTATCATATTGTTGTTCGATAATATATTTGGTTAATACATAAAGCTTTGTATTGGAAATTCGTTTAACATATTTCATTATTTCATTCATGATGGCATCCTTATCCATAGGTGCTTTTACCAGGTACTGTAACTGCAAAGATTGTTGATAAGAAATATCTTCTATGGAAACGATTTTCATTTGACGATCATCACTATATTTGATAATATCACCAACACCTCTTACTACTGCACCCGCTACCAACTCTTTAATATTTTTTTGACTTGCATTCCATAGCTTGGCATCAATCATTCCACTATCATCTTGAAAAACTATGCTCAAATAATTACTTTTATTCGCACCATTAGTTTTGCCAATAGTTACATGATTAATCAAAGCACTAAATTCAACATTATCATTGCCACATTTCATATCTTTTATTTTAATCATACATATCCTCCCATACTTCACTCATCAATTCTATAACATCATCATACTCATAGCCTTTCTGAACCAAAAAAGTAATAATTTTACTTTTTAAAGTACGATGATCATATCGATTCTTATAACGCTTGTATACACGTTCATATTCTTTGTTTAATAATTTCATAGTGTTTTCTTTTGGAAAAACAAAATCAAAATCATTGGTTGCCTGTTCCACAATTTCCTGTGAAAATCCTTTGTTAAAAAGCTTATTTTTTATATTTTGAATTAAAGCATACTTAGGTTTTGTAGTATTTTCCTGATACAGTTTTTGAATAATTTCAACAGCTTTATCATATTCTGTTTCAACAGGATAATCAACCAAAAATTCATCAATTACAAAAGGTGAAACACCCTGGCTTTTTAGATTATATATAATCTTATTAATACCCCAACCTAGCTTAGTTGATTTTTCAAAGTAATTTCGAGTATAAGCCATATCATCAATAAGACCTTTATTAACCAATAATTCCATCGTTATATCTATTTGAATATCATCAAAATTTCCTTTTTCTTTCAATTTTTGCTTCATATTAGTATAAGTATAATCTTTATAAGTTAAATATTTTAAAGCTAAATGATAAGCTTTATCTACTTGTTCCTGGTCTTTTAAAGCATCTAATTCTTCTCGACCAACAACTTGTCCAATACTTAAACCATAACGGTCAATAACTTGCTTGCTTAGAGTTAAAATAACCTGATGATTATCAAATTGAAAGGCAACATTATAATGATTTTGATTATATAATTCAATGGATACTACTTTATAACAATAATGATGATTTAATAAGCTCTTTGAATAAACAGATATTATTCTTTTATAGAAAACTTCACTACTATATTGTAAAGCAATACCATAAGCATGCTCAGATAATAACGATAAATCCATTTGCGATAAACTTATAACTCTATTTATTAATTCTTTTTGATTATTAAAGAAATAACCATTCTTTCCCTCTATAATGACTTCCTCCAAGTTTTTATCATATCGTGCTAAAACAGGAACATGGCAAGCCATAGCCTCAATATATGTTAAACCTTGTGTTTCACTTGTAGAAGCTGATATAAACAGTGATGAAGCATGATAATAATCAGGGACATCTGATGGAGATTTAGAACCAGTAAAAATAATGTAATCATCCATATTTAACTGTTGAGACAATTGTTTTAAATCATCTAATTGAGGTCCATCACCTACTATCATAAAACGAATATTATCATTTTGTTTAATAATATCTGGCATTGCTTCTATAATCATATCAACGCTTTTTTCGCTGGCAATTCGGCCTAAAAAAGTTAATATGAAGTGATGATGTAAATGATACATATCTTTGATTTTATGAACATTCTCCTCGTTAAAAACATGAAAACGATCCAACTCTAAACCAGTAGGAATAACATGCATATTTTTTGAAATACCATATTTTTTTAAAGCCTCTGCTGTTTTTTGCGATGGAACAATCAATTCACTGCAACTATCACCATATATTTTTGATATTTTTTCGATGATACTTTTAGTTGCATTATCTACAGTTTTATTATTAATAGGATTAATATAATGTGAATAATCTGCATACATGGTATGATAAGTATAAATGACTGGAATATTAAGAATTTCACCAACAATTTTACCAAAGATGCCAATACCAAACTCAGTTTGTATATGAACAATATTGGGTTCAAAGTCTTTTATTTCTTGCATACCTTTAAAAGAGTAAATACTAGATGCACGATAGCCATACAAATTTTTTAAATCTAAGCCAGGTAATCGTAAAATATAATCTTTTTCATCAATATAACGACTATTTTCAGGTAATTGAGTTGTTACAACTAGAACATGATGACCATGCTTAACTAATTCATTTTTTAAAATATGCGAAGACATTGCAACACCATTGATATCAGGTAAATAAGTATCACTAAATATTGCAATATTCATATTAAACCTCCAATCTTTTTTTATTAATTTCTTTATTTAAAGAAAAAACAAGAGCGCCTAAAATTAAGCCTAGATAATAAGTCATAAAACGCCATAACATCATTGAGGATGATGCCCCAACAGTACCTAAAAAACTAAACATAACCATATACAAGCCCTCAGCACCACCTGACGATCCAGGAATAGGAATAAAAGCTGTAATCATGTAAATACATGAACAAAGTGTCATAAAATTTATTAATTGATTAAACGATACAGATAAGTGCATAGCTTTAGCTGCTAAAAATGGCATGGAATAAGCTATTGATAATTTTATAAAATTATTAAAAACAACACTCAATAATATTGACTTGTTATTTTGTAAAAAATAAAGCTGTTGTCGAAAATCGGACAAATATCTTTCAACTCGTATAGATATCAGTTCATAGTCTTTAACAACATGAATTTTACTTAAAAATTTTAAAACCTTATGAATAATAAAATTTTGGATGTTTTTAGAGTTTGCTGCAGAAAATAAAACAATAATAACCATAAAATTTATAAGAAAACCAATTAATACCAATCCTATCGAATAAACTTCACTGCTAATAAAATATTGTAATCTAAGCAATAAAATTAATGCAGTATAAATCACTAAAACACTTTGATAACAAATAAACGATAACAGCAATATACTAGCAGAATAAGTTGGAATAATACCTTGCTTATTAAAAATATAAACCTGTGCAAACTGTCCACCACTAGCGAAAGGTGTAATACCATTAAAAAAATAAGAACTAATAGTATTAGATAATGATTGAATAAGTGAATAATCTTTTTTGTACACACGAGCGAATTTCTGTAATGATAAAGCATCAAATATATAATAAAGAAACATCCCTAAAAGCATAATAATTATCCAAAATAAAGATGCATTCTTAAAAGCATCTAACATTTTGTCAAATTCTCCATTAATTGAAATATATATAGCTATAAAACCAATAACTAAAATCAGAATTATATTAAAAATATATTTACTTTTTTTCATAAGAAATACCACCTTAAATAATTACAAGTTTATTTTACACTAAATAGGTAAATAAATAAAGCATAAAAAAAGATACCAGTAAGGTATCAATAGAACTGGCGGCCTGCTATTT
>JAJQDJ010000077.1 GCA_021202205.1 Erysipelotrichaceae bacterium | reverse complement strand
GTTTAAAACAGCTTTTTTATATATTTTTTAAATAATAATTATTTTGTTGTTCATATTTTAGATTTGTTTCTTCACCATGTCCAGGCAAAACACGACAATCTAATTCCAAAGCTTTTAACTTATGTAAAGTTTCTTTTGTTTGCATCGATGATGAGGTAGGAAAATCAAATCGACCAATAGAACCTGCAAATAAAACATCTCCACTAAATAAAGCATTTTCCTCTTCAACATAAATCATGCTACTGCCCAAGCAATGACCTTCCATTAAATACCAATGGATATGAAAATCAGCAATAATCATATCTATTGCTTTATTGACAGGGGATTTTATTTTAAATGGTTCCCCAAAAGCAGCTGATAAATTCCATGTTACATTATATAATAACTCCATTCCCTCTTCCTTCATATAAATAGGACAATGATACAATTCATACAAATAATCAACTGCACCAATATGATCACAATGACCATGAGTTATTAAGATGGCCTTCAATTCTAATTCATGAGATTCAATGAATTTTTTTACTTTTTGGCCATTCGCTCCTGGATCGACGATTAAACATTCTTTTTGTGAATTATAAACAACATAACAGTTAACCTGCATTTCTCCTAAAATTAATTTTTTTATCATTACTATCACCTTCTAAATAAAAAATAAGCCATTGGCTTATTTCTTTTCTCTATGCGTTGTCTTCTTATTACATCTAGGACAATACTTCTTTACTTCCATTCTTGCAGGATGAGTTCTTTTATTTTTTGTATTAATGTAATTTTCTTCACCACATTCAGTACATTTTAAAATGATGTTTTCTCTCATTTTTACACCTCCATCATATCGCCATAATATATTAACATAAACATTTAGAAAAATCTACTAAAAATTCAAATTTCATCAAGAGAAACGCTTAATTAAGAATCATCTACTGATAAAATCGCCATAAAAGCTTCCTGTGGTATTTCCACACTGCCTACTGCCTTCATACGTTTTTTACCCTCTTTTTGTTTCTCTAGCAGCTTTTTCTTACGACTAACGTCACCACCATAACATTTAGCCAATACGTTTTTTCGTAAAGCCTTGATATTTGTACGTGCAATAACTTTACCTGAAATAGCTGCTTGAACTGGAATTTCAAATAATTGCTTTGGAATAATCTCTTTTAATTTTATACAAATATTGTTACCACGATGATATGCAAAATCTTTATGAACGATTGAAGACAAAGCATCAACAATTTCGCCATTAAGCAATATGTCCATCTTAACCAAATTACTTCTCTTATAGCCATCCAATTCATAATCAAAAGAAGCATAACCTTTAGTACAAGATTTTAATTTATCAAAAAAATCATAAACAATTTCACTTAAAGGAATCAGATAAATAACATTTTGACGCATATCATCAATATATTCGATATCCTGATATTCACCACGTTTAGCTTGAGCCAATTCCATAATAGGTCCAACATATTCATTTGGTGTCATAATTGTAACTTTTACATAAGGTTCTTCAAGATGATCAATTTTTTGATGTGGAGGCAATGCAGCAGGATTATCAATTTCAACCATTGTACCATCAGTTAAATAACAATGATAAACAACAGAAGGTGCAGTAGCTATTAATTCAAGATTAAATTCTCTTTCTAATCTTTCTTCTATAACATCCATATGTAACAATCCTAAAAAGCCACATCTAAATCCAAAACCCAATGCTTGAGAAGTTTCTGGTTCAAAAACCAAAGATGAATCACTTAATTCCATTTTCTCAAGTGCATCTCTCAAATCTTTATATCTAGCATTATCAACTGGATATAAACCACAATAAACCATTGGATTTAAACGACGATAACCTGGCAATGGCTTATCAGCTGGATTATCTATTAAAGTAATTGTATCACCAACATGGATATCTTGCACAGATTTAATAGAGGCTGCTATCCATCCTACTTCACCCGTTACAAGTTCTTCTTTCTTAACTTCCTTAGGTTTTTTAACACCTACTTCAACAACTTCATAAACGGCATCTGTAGCCATAAATTTAATATGATCACCAACTTTTATCGAACCGTTTTTGATACATACAAAAACAATAACACCACGATAACTATCATAAAGTGAATCAAATATCAACGCCTGAGTTGGAGCATCTTTATCACCACTAGGAGCAGGTATATTTTTAACAATATCCTCTAAAACATCTTTAACATTTAAACCTGTTTTTGCAGATATTTGAGGAGCTTCATCTGCTGGCAAGCCAATAATATCTTCTATTTCATGAACAACCCTATCACAATCAGCACTAGGTAAATCTATTTTATTGATAACAGGCAATATTTCTAAATCATTATCTAAAGCCAAAAAAACATTAGCTAATGTTTGTGCTTCGACGCCTTGTGAAGCATCCACAACCAAGACAGCACCTTCACAAGCAGCTAAAGACCTAGAAACCTCATAAGTAAAATCGACATGTCCCGGTGTATCAATTAAATGCAAGAGATAGACTTCTCCATCATCAGCAGTATATGTCAATTGAACAGCATTGAGTTTAATAGTAATTCCTCTTTCTCTTTCTAGATCCATACTATCAAGAAGCTGATCTTTCATTTCTCGATCGCTTACTGCTCCAGTTAATTGTAAAATACGATCAGCTAAAGTAGATTTACCATGATCAATATGAGCAATAATTGAAAAATTTCGAATATGTGATTGATCTATACTCATAACATGACACCTTTCATACGTATCTATTCTACACAATTTCTTTAAAAAAGAAAACAAAAAAGTAGATTTTTCCATTATTTTGAATGGTCACTACTTTTTTCACTTGATTCCTGAAAGTATCTATCCAAAAATTCGACATGTTCAACTTTCACTTCTATTATCATAGAAGGGTTTTTCTTTGATGAATCCATTTTTGATTGCAGTCTACCTTTAAATCCTAAAAAACTACCTTCATCACAGCAATCCATCACCGCCTGACTAATTCCCTTCCATAATATACAATTAATATAATCATGCTCTTTCACACCCAGACTATTTAGATAAGGTCTCTCCACATCGATAACGATAGTTGCCAGCTTAATGCCATCATATTCCTTCATTTCTGGTTTACGGGCCAATCTGCCAATTAACACAACTTCATTAAACATTATCTAGCTCCTTTCTAAAAAACAGTATAAACTATAAATAACAATTCTCCAAATTTCGCAATATTGTACAAATTGATACTGTTAGTCAAGATTTTCGCATACAAAAAATACATAATTATGTCAATTTAGTTGCTTTATGCGTGAAAATAATTTCGAAAATTTAAAATTTCGAATCTTAAAATAATCAAAAATGCAAAAAATAATAAAGTTAATTTTAATAATACCAATAATACTTTACATTAAGAAATTTATTTGTTTATTGCAATAAATAATCTTTTATCAATGATTGTAAATAAATTATATATTTAGTTACATGTAAAGGAAAAGAATGTATTTTGATAAGACAAACATTTATAGTGTATATTTATTCATGAAGATTCGTATGTTTAGATAATAGCTTTTCTATTTGTTTTTGATTATTGAAATAATCAGGAGTATTATCATTATTAATAATAACAATGTTTGTAACTCCTAACATATTCATTAACGTTTTCATATCAACGTTATTTTTTATACAGTTATCTTTGAATGTATTTCTTAGGATAAGAAATGTTACCTCAAAGCCATTTTGATTGCCTAGATATTTTAATTTGTTTTGATAAGTTCTTTGATCTGGTAAATGATATGTACCATTCAACAAATACTTTCTTTCATCATATTCATCCATGAAATCTTTAATATATTTACACATGAAATCAGATAGAATAATTTTTCTCTTGCTGGCTCCTGTTAGCTCTATAGTATGTAACAATGTCTTTGTTACATTATTATCCCTATTAACACTTCTTTGTACCATTTTATGAATATCTATATATTTTTCGTCCAAATGAATATCACCATACTGTAAAGCACATATTTCACTGAACTTTAATCCTGAATATAAAGTCAACAGAATCGCAACGCTTAAAGCATCATGATAACTAATGAAATATCTAAAAACAATGTCTTCCTGCTCATCACTAAGCGATATAGCATTTGATTTTCGTTTTTCTTCAATTTTAATACAGTCAAAGTCTATATGATTAAGATGATAAGTTCTTTCTGCATAGATGTATATAGATCACAACAACTTGATAATTTAGGTACACGAGAAAAAAAGTTCATTTATTAATGAAT
>JAJQDJ010000119.1 GCA_021202205.1 Erysipelotrichaceae bacterium | reverse complement strand
CATAAAATCAATGTTTTTTTATTTTAATGACGCACACGGTGCAAATGAGGTTTTACTTTTAATTATTCTCATAATTCACCAGCTTGTATGCTTCAATAAAAGCATCACTATTAAAAAGATAAACAGCTGTATCATGAGTGTGATGAATAATGACTTTATGTTTTGATATTTTTTCCATAGATATGATATCTTTATAATCTATAAAGCTTGGAAGTAAAGTGAGGATTCTCCATTGATAAATCATCACTCCATCATCAAAGAATATCATTTTAAATCTAGTAGTAATCAATAATAAAGCGATAGAAGATAAGACAAGCGCAATAATCATTCTTCTCATTTGATGATTCATTCCACAATATAACGCTAAAACCAAACAAAGAATAAAGAGAAGAAGACATACAATCGTCATTCGAAATTCTTTAAAACTTTTTTTCATCAAATCACCTAATAAGCCCTTGCAAAATAAACGATATGTTTGGCTTTTTTACCACAAATTGGACAGACACCACTCACTTTAGCATCAATATCAATGCAGCGAGAAGTAGCAGCTGTTTCGTCTTTGATTTTTACTTCACATGCTTCATCACCACACCAAGGTAATTTTACATAGCCACCCTTTTTATTAAGGATTTCAACGAATTCTTCAAATGTCGAAGCATGATTGATATGTTCATCTCTGAAAGTTTTTGCCTGTTCATACATTTCATTGTGGATATCATCTAATAATTTTTTGATTGTATCACCAAGATTTTCATCCAATGGTAATGTTATTTTTTCACCATTGTTTCTCTTAGCAATAACACATTGATTATTTTGTAAATCACGTGGACCAATTTCTAATCTTAAAGGAATCCCACGCATTTCTGCATCAGAAAATTTCCATCCTGGAGATTTATCGCTATCATCAACTTTTACACGAATATTAGCTGCTTTTAAAATATCTGCCAATTCGTATGCTTTATCTAATATGCCTTCCTTTTTTTGTTGAATTGGAATAATCATCAATTGCGTTGGAGCGACTCCTGGTGGCAATACCAAACCATTATCATCACCATGAACCATAATAATAGCTCCTAACAATCTCGTTGATACTCCCCATGAAGTTTGATGCACATATTTAAGTTTATTGTCTTTATCCAGATATTTCATATCAAATGCTTTCGCAAAACCGTCACCAAAATAATGAGATGTTCCTGATTGTAAAGCCTTACCATCATGCATGAGCGCTTCAATTGTATAAGTTTCCATAGCCCCTGCGAATTTTTCTCTTTCTGTTTTCTTGCCAGAAACAACAGGTATAGCCAACAATTCTTCACATGTTTTTTTATAAATTTCAAGAATTCTTAATGTTTCTTCTCTTGCTTCCTCTTCAGTCGCATGAATCGTATGTCCTTCCTGCCATAAAAATTCAGAGCCACGCAAAAATGGTCTTGTCGTTTTTTCCCAACGTACAACACTACACCATTGGTTATATAATTTAGGCAAATCACGATAAGAATTCACAATCTTAGCATAGTGTTCACAAAACAATGTTTCACTTGTAGGACGAATAACAAGCTTTTCTTCAAGTTCATCATATCTACCCTTTGTAACAACCGCACATTCAGGAGCAAAACCTTCGACATGATCTGCTTCTTTTTGTAGTAATGATTCTGGTATAAGCATTGGCATATAAACATTCTGATGTCCTGTTTCTTTAAATTTCTTATCCATATATGCTTGAATCATTTCCCATAATGCATAGCCATCAGGTCGATAAATAATAAAACCTTTTATGCTAGAATAATCCATCAACTCTGCTTTACGGCAAACATCTGTATACCACTGTGCAAAGTCTGTATCACGAGATGTGATTGCATCATTTTTTACTGTATTTTTAGCCATTGTATTTACCTCTCTTCAAATATTATCTACTATTATACAAGATTTATAAAAAAATACAATGTTTCAATTTCCCAATTGTATTTTTACACTTTGCCCTGCTTTAATTTCTTCGCCGACTCGAGGCAATTGATCAATCACTTTTTCTCCCTCACCCATAAATTCAAAAGTATAATATGCACTTTTCACTTCAGACTTATTGAGACCTATATAATTTTCTACTTCATAAGTTATTTCATCAGTCACCGTTGTTTCTTTTTTATCCTGTTCTAAAACCTTTTCTATACCTAACGCTGGTAAAATATCTACCAACATTTTTCTTGCAATTGGTGCAACTGTTGTGCCACCATACTGGACACAATTTTTAGGATTATCCATGGCCACATATAAAACGATTTGCGGGTCATCTATTGGTGCAACACCGATAAAAGATAAAATATATCCATTACCACTATAACTCCCATTACTAGCAATCTGTGCTGTACCTGTCTTACCTCCAATGCGGTAACCATCTATATAAGCATTCTTCCCACCACCGTTTGTTACAACGCTTTCTAGGGCATCTCTTACTTTATTCACTTATGACTTGTCTGATAAGTGTTGGCTCATTATCCACTATAACATCATTAGTATTATCAATAATTTTATCAACGATATAAGGCTGATACAAATAGCCACCATTAACACATGCACAAACTGCTCTTACTAATTGTATAGGTGTAATGGATATCCCTTGACCAAAAGCTACAGTAGCTTGTTCCACTTCATTAAAACTATCATAGCTAAACATAATTCCTGATGATTCTCCTATTAAATCAACACCTGTTTTTTCCATTAATCCAAAATCTTCAATATATTGATACAACTTATCTTTACCAAGTCTTCGACCTATTTCTACAAAGCCTGGATTGGATGAATTCTGTAATACTTCTCTAAATGTTTGAAGACCATGTCCTCCTTTTTTCCATGATTTAATACGTGTAGCACCAACAATTTCATATCCTTTATCATAATAAGTATCTTCATCCATATCAAAAAGATTTTCATTAAGAGCACTAGAAAAAGTAATAATTTTAAAAGTTGACCCTGGTTCATAGGATTTCCAAATGGGTAGATTACGATTATAGATTTCTTCATCAGCATCTTGATAATTATTGGGATCAAAATCTGGCATAGATGCCAATGCTAATATTTCTCCCGTTTGAGGATTCATAGCTAAACATAAAATAGAATCAGGATCATAAGTATCGTAAGCATTCTTTAATTCTCTTTCAACGACATCCTGAACTCTTGTATCAATAGTAAGTTGAATACTCATACCACTTGTTGGATAATTATACTCTGCAGGATAAATATTCAAATTTTGACTTTTAGCATTCATATAGTAGTTAATACTACCATTACTACCACTTAAATATTCATCATATTCAAGTTCTAATCCTGCTAATCCCTGATTATCAATACCAACAAAACCTAAAGTTTGAGCCAAATAATTTCCATAAGGATAATACCTCAATGTATCCTGCACCAAATAGACTCCTGGTAATTTTAAACGATCTATTTGACTGGCTTTATTTTCGTCTAGTTGTCTTCCTTCTGGCTGAATACGTTCAACTGAAACTTTTTTTGTGATTTTTTCTAAAATCGTTTCACTATCGCATTCTAATATCTGGCTTAACTTATATGCAGTATCGACACTATCAGTGATTTGACTAGGTACAACTATCAATGAAGATGTCGTTAAATTATTAACCAATTCTACTCCTTGACTATCAAATATTTTGCTTCGCGATGCTTCAATTGTAAAACCTCTTTGCCAAGACTCTGTAGCTTTTAAATACAATTCATCATACATATAAAACTGACTATATGCTAAACGTATAAGAATACATATAATAATGATAGTTGATGCGATACTGACCATTCTTATCTTTTTTATCATTTTAGAAAAAATCATAGAATCACCATTATATATTATGATTTTTTATAATTATTAGAATAAAAAAGACATCTTCTTAGATGTCTTAAATAGCGTAAACTGTAGAATTCTCACAAAATGTATGTAAAGGATCCTGTTTCAAGGCATTCATTAAATCCCTTTGAGAATAACCAGATTGTAATGTCACAACAGTATTACTGTCTTCCTTTTCAACTTTAACAACGAGTGAATCAAGCCCAATCAATAAATCCTTCACTAATTCATAGCGACAATTTTCAATTTTAAACTTCATTTATATCCTCCATTTCATCTTCTTTTAGACGCTCTTATTATATGAAAAAAACAAAAATTACAATTATTTTTTACAATTTTTTCACATAAAATTAGGAATAAATTTCTATTTGAAAAATGAAAATGCTTTCATTTAAAAAGTATGGTGTTTACCAATGTCATTAAGTTAAGATTTGGTGACATTCCCCTTTTCAAAAATGAGAAGGGG
>JAJQDJ010000241.1 GCA_021202205.1 Erysipelotrichaceae bacterium | reverse complement strand
CTTCTCATTTTGAGAAGGGGAATGTCACCAAATCTTAACTTAATGACATTGGTCTTGTACTTTTTCTTTTTTTATATATGCATCATAATGACCAACCGTATTAGATATACGATCCATTGAATATAATAGAGAAGCTACAAGAAGATTGTACTCTTTATCATTGATTTCATAATGATTTTTTAAATATTCTATGTTTTCTCTTATATATCCTATTTTTTTTGAATCATTGATTGAAAAGTATTTATTTCCAAAGTTAACCGAAACATAATTATCTTATAAAATATTGATATCATTATATTTTTCTTTTAAGATATTCAACTTATTCATATCAAAACTTTCATTTTCAAAAAAAGCTTTGTAAATAACCTCGTTAGAATAAAGGAAATCGTTAATATAAAATGTTTTATAATCATTCAACATATAATATGTAACAACACCAGTTCCCGCAAAAACATCCATAAAAGATTCCCCGTTACAATTTTCTAATATTAAATTTCTTATCCACTCCATTAATTTTGCCTTACTACCAGTATATCTTCTATTATATATATCAAACATTTCTTAACCACCCTTAAAAATTCTAACACCATTATAAATTATTTTTTACTTAATATAAAGGAAAAGAAACAAATTTATTTCATCATCTGATTGTTCCCCTTTTTTTCATTATATGTTAAACTATTTTAAGAGGTGAAATAAATGCGTATTTTAGGTCTTATTGTGGAATACAATCCTTTTCATAATGGTCATATTTATCATATTCATAAAGCCAAGGAATTGGTGCATCCAGATGTGACTGTTGCTGTAATGTCCTCATCATTTGTCCAACGTGGTGAGCCTGCTATTATAGATAAATGGCAAAGAAGTACTATTGCAATAGAAAATGGTATTGATATTGTTATAGAATTACCATTTGTCTATAGTTGTCAAAGTGCTGATTATTTTAGTCAAGGAGCTTTGTTTTTATTGAATGCTATAGGTGTAACAGATATATGTTTTGGCAGTGAGGAAGGCCATATTGATGTATTCTTAGATATTGCTCATACTATTAAGAATAATCATGAAACTTATAATCAATATGTTAAAACATACATGAAACAAGGATTGAGATATCCTGATGCAACTAATCAAGCTCTAGAGGATATTATGCATAAACAAATACGCACACCCAATGACTTATTAGGCTTAAGCTATGTTAAAGAAATCATTAATAATGACTATCCTATACAACCACATTGCATCGCTAGAACCAATAATTATCATGATGATACATTGCACTCTATTTCCAGTGCAACTGCACTCAGAAAAGCTATATATCATCATCAAGATATATCCAATCTATTACCACATAGTGAATTATATGAACATTATTATACATTAGAATACTATTTTCCATACTTGCAATACATCATCTCCATGTCTTCTAAAGAAAATCTTCGAAACATCCATATGGTTGATGAGGGATTGGAAAATACCATGAAAAAGGTAATTATGCAGGTTCATAATGTCGAAGAACTTGTTGATAAACTATCTTCTAAACGTTATACCAAACCTCGAATATCACGAATGCTTATTCATATTTTGATGCAAAATAGTAAAGATGATATCAAAGAAGCTATAAATCTTGATTATATAAGAATATTAGCCATGAATGATAATGGGAGAGGTTATTTATCCGATTACAAAAAAATAACACCTTATCCGATTATTACAAATATATCTAGATATAATCATCCTGCCTTAGATATCGAAGTTAAAGCCACACAATTACTTGCTTTACAATCCAATAAGAACTTAATAAAAGAAGAATATGCCCATATACCTTATTTAAATTCTTGACTCATCACGCATTCTAGCATATGATTGTATTAAATTAAATACAATTTTTTAAGGGGACCAATATGAATGAAGTAG
Source organism: Erysipelotrichaceae bacterium (assembly GCA_021202205.1). Lineage (GTDB taxonomy): Bacteria > Bacillota_I > Bacilli_A > Erysipelotrichales > Coprobacillaceae > JAJQDJ01. Next base: position 2,410 of record JAJQDJ010000241.1, on the reverse strand, counting down.
AAATATTAGATGCAATTAATGAAATAGGTTATTTATTATTGAAACACGGTGCAGAGATATATCGTGTTGAAGAATCTATAAGACGAATGTGTTAAGCTTATTATTTTAAAGATATTGAAGTTTTTGCTTTACCGACATACTTTACCATATCACTGAAATTAACAAACGGAACTCCTTATTATTGTTCTAAAGTTATTCATAGTAGTCATATTCATTTGGATCATCTCCGCGAATTAAATCAATTGGTACGAGAAATATCCAATCAACAACTAGAGTATATGGATATAAAAGATAGAATCAATAAAATAAAAAATGATCAATTAGATTTACCATTAATACTATTCGGTTACATTTTTTCTAGTGCTATGTTTTGTGTATTTTTTGGTGGTGGTATAAGCGAGATGATTATAGCTGCAATAATAGGTTTAGTGCTTTATTATTGCGTTTTAGCCATGGAAGCTTTAGCAATGAATAGTATTATTAAACCAATGTTATCTAGTATGGTTATAGCTACTTTAGCTATTATCGCCAGTAAATTAGGAATTATTGCAAAACCTGATTCAACAATCATTGGATGCTTGATGATATTAACACCTGGTATTGCTATTACCAATAGTTTACGTGATATGATTGGTGGCAACCTTGTATCAGGAACTATGCGCATGGTAGAAGCTATTTTAATAGCTACTAGTATTGCGTGTAATGGTTATAGGAGGAGCATAAATGACTATATTGATACATTGTTTAGCGGCTTTTTTTGGTTGCTTAGGTTTTTCATTTATTTTTAGGATTTTTAAGAATATACATTTTGCATTGATAGGAAGTGTACTGGGAGCTTTAGGATATTTTATCTACACTAACCTAGATTTTACTGATAATGTTTATTTACAGACTTTTATAGGTATGTTGGCAGTTTCCTTACTAAGTGAAATGTTTGCACGAATGTTAAAAGCACCGGCTACTATATTCATCATTATCGGTTGTTTCCCTTTGGTACCAGGTAGTGGTATCTACAACACAATGTTATATGCAGTTCAAGGCTATGATAACTTGTTTGTTTCAAGCTTGTTACAAACATTTGGAATAAGTATGTCTATTGCCTTAGGAATACTCATATCTTCAACAATGTTACAAGTTTACAAGCACATCAAAAATCATGAATACGAAAAGAGCGAATGAAAGAGATGACTAATTAGCCATCTCTTTGTCGTAGATTCTTTTTGATGTTATTGAAGCAATAACGATAAGTAAGAACGTTATATCAAAAGGACTTGTATATGTTAGAACTGTTACAATGATACTTAATATAAAACCAACTATCATAATAATAAATGGTCTAAATGATATATCTTGTTTTTTTATGAGATGATATACCCCGAACATTTGACGTATGGTTATATAAAATGCTACAACCGCTATTAAAGAATCAACATAAAAATGTATCAGATAATTTTGACTTAAAAATTCTTTTAAAAACACTATAACTATATAACCACACATAATAATTATTATAGTAGCAATACTATATTTTTGTTTATCTTCTTCTTTAATTTGTTTTAATTGATTTTTATAACTCGTATTTTTATGAGTTTTATAAACATAATCTTTGATATTTGAAGATATTTTTGAAGTATTATTGTATTTATTTTGATGTTCTGTTAATTGTTCTATAATTTTATCCTTTAATATTTGAACCCTATTTTCATCTTTTGCTATTTTATGAATATAAGGCACCATTTCATCTAGTAATTGCTGATAATCATCATTAAGATTCTTTTCCATTATTGAACTACCTTTAATACATGATTATCTATTTCTTCAATATGACAATTATAGAACTTAGTTAATGCTTGAATCATATAATAAGTATCTTTAATACCCGCCGTTTCATATGATGAATGCATAGCAAGCTGTGGTAAACCTATATCCACACTATTCATAGATACCTGTGACATAGCTATATTACCTAATGTACTACCACCTAGCTTGTCAGAACGATTAGCAAAGAATTGTACAGGTACATTAACGCTTTCACAAATTGATTTAAAAATCGCTACACTGGTTGCGTCACTTGTATATTTTTGACCAGCATGTGATTTTATAACAATTCCTTCATTCATATAAACACAGTTTTTAGTATCTGTAAGTTCAGGATGATTAGGATGAACAGCATGAGCATTATCTGCACTTACCATGAAGCTAGAAGCTAAAGCACAATAAAAATCTTCTTCTGTCTTATTTAAAGAAAGATTGATACGTTTTAAAACATCAAACAATAAAGTAGAACCTGCACTTTTTTTTGATTGTGATCCTACTTCTTCATTATCAAAACATGCAAAAACATTAATATTTTCTTTACTCAAGATTCGCACTTCAAAAATGGCATCATTAATATAAAAACATGGATAAA
>JAJQDJ010000227.1 GCA_021202205.1 Erysipelotrichaceae bacterium | reverse complement strand
TCGAATTTGGAGGGCAGCCCTCCCTTAATTCCAGTTTCATTTTACAATACGGGGTTTTATTTTTTTAAAATCACACCCTTAAAGAATGTTTACAACTTTTTAATTTATGGTATAATGAAAATGACCTAAGAGAATATATGTATTTCCTACGCTATAGATACGGGAATCTGATTGTTGTTTAGTGGTGTTGAAGGCCTTTCATCGAATAGGAATCCTAAAATTAGACACAAGATACCCACCTGCACATAACAGGGGTTAATCTAAAACACTCTTAGGTTTTAAAAAGTATTGATTTATTCAATACTTTTTAATTTAAACTAATTTTATCTTGACTTTTTCAAATAAATGGTTATGCTATTAATGTAAAAATTTGGAGGAAATATGGCTATTGATGAAAAATTAATTGCAGAAATAAATGAATTAGCTCATAAAAGCAAAACAGTTGGCTTAAATGAAGAAGAAAAGGCAAGACAACAAGTTTTACGTCAGGAGTATTTACAGGCCTTTAGAAGAGGATTTAAACAACAGTTGAAATCTATTAAAGTAGTAGATGAAAAAGGTAATGATATAACACCTGAAAAATTAAAAAGAGAGAAAAATGTCAATTAGTGCTTAATAAATTATGAAAATAAGTTGACAAATAACCTTATTCAGCATAAAATATTGTCATAAACTACTAATAAATACTGTGAAAAGAAGCGTAGACTATTGGCTAAGCAAAGAGAGTTTCTGTTTGGTGTAAAGAAATGTTAGGAGATAGTTGAATTCATCTTGGAGTTGACAACTGAAATAAAAGTAGGCTTGTCCGGATATGCCCGTTAAAGCATCAGAGTATGTACCAATATGGCGTACTCAGTAAGGTCTATATAGTGATATATGGATAAATTAAGGTGGTAACACGAAGATGATATCTCTCGCCCTTATGGTTGAGAGTTTTTTATTTTTATAGTATTATTTCAAGGAGGAGAAAAATGAATCAATCAGAATTATCAATTGCAACGATTAGATCCCTTGGTATTGATATGATCAATAAAGCAAAATCAGGACATCCAGGGATGGTTTTAGGCTCTGCACCTGCTTTATATACATTATTTACTAAAGAATTAACAGTTAATCCAAAAGATTCAGCATGGATTAATCGTGACCGTTTTGTGCTTGCTAGTGGGCACGCTTCAGCTTTACTATATAGTTTACTTCATTTATCTGGTTATGATTTATCCATGGATGATTTAAAACAATTTAGACAATGGAATAGCAGGACGCCTGGTCATCCTGAATATCAGGTAACTGATGGTGTTGATGCTTCAAGTGGTCCTTTGGGTCAAGGTATTCCTACTGCTGTAGGTATGGCTCTAGCTGAACGCTATTTAGCTAATCGTTATAATAAAAATGATTTTAATATTATTGACCATTATACGTATGTATTATGTGGTGATGGTGATATGGAAGAGGGTGTTACCTATGAAGGTGCTTCATTAGCTGGACATTTATCATTGGGTAAGCTTATTGTATTATATGATTCAAATAAAACAACATTGGATGGTCCTATTGAACTTGCATTTAGTGAAAATGTTAAGAAAAGATTTGAGGCTATGGATTGGCAAGTTTTATGTGTGAATGATGGAAATGATATAAGTGCACTTTCTTCAGCTATTAAAAAAGCTAAAAAAGATATTTTTAAACCGACTCTTGTCATTATTAATACGATTATTGGATATGGTTCTGCTAATCAAGGAACAAGTGCTGTTCATGGCTCACCTTTAGGAGAAATTGATGGTAAAAATGCTAAGTTATCATATGGTTTTGATCATGAAGATTTCTATGTTCCTCAAGAAGTTTATGATGATTTTAACAAAAAAGTTGTTATAAGAGGTCAAAAAGCTTATAAAAAATGGACTAATTTATGGCATACTTATCAGGATAAATATCCAACAGAAGCAAAAGAACTTGACGATGCTATTAATAATCAATTTCATTTAGATTATAATGAATTTTTAAAAGATTATCCTGATGGAAAAAGTGAAGCTACACGTGTAACAAGCGAAAAGATTATTAATGTCATTGCTAAACAAAACCCTAATTTTTTATCAGGAACAGCTGATTTGGCTTCTTCTACAAAAACCGTCATCAAAGATGGTGGACAATTTGGATGTGATAATTATGCTGGTCGAAATCTATATTTTGGCATCCGTGAATTTGCGATGGTATGTATCATGAATGGTATAACTTTACACAAAGGTTTAAAGGTTGCAGCTGGAGGTTTCCTTGTTTTTAGTGATTATTTTAAAGCAGCTTTACGTATGTCTTGTTTAATGAAATTACCTATCATTCTACCTTTATCTCATGATTCTATTGCTGTAGGTGAAGATGGACCAACTCATCAGCCAATTGAACAACTTGCTATGTTGCGTTCAATGGTGAATTTACAAGTTATAAGAGCTGCAGACACGTATGAAATGAGTGCTGCATGGAAGAAGGCATTAGAGACGACAGATAGACCGACTGCTTTAATTCTGACTCGTCAAAATGTTGAAAATATTACACATGCAACTTATGAAGATGTATGTCATGGTGCTTATATTGTTTCAGCTGAGAAAAATAATATGGAGGGTATTATTATAGCAACTGGTAGTGAAGTATCGTTAGCTATACAAGCCCAAAAAATATTATTAGACAAAGGTCACGATGTGCGTGTTGTATCTATGCCTTCTATGGACTTATTTGATCAACAAGATGAGGCATATAAAGAAAGTATCTTACCATCATCTATACGTAAACGCTTAGGTATAGAGATGAGCAGTGATTTTGGCTGGTATAAATATATAGGATTAGATGGTAGAATGATGTCTGTCAATGAATTTGGTAAAAGTGCACCTGCCTCTCAAATCATTGAAAATTATGGTTTTATACTAGACAATGTTGTTAAAAAATATTTAGAAATGTAATACGTTACATTTCTTTTTTTGACAATATATGATACTTTTAAGCTATATAATAATAATGGTGATTTTATGAAATACAAAATTGTATATATAAAAGATGAATATAAAGACTTGATAACATATTACCCACATTTTATTGAATGGATATATAAAATGCCTACTGATAACTTTAGTGTTAAACAAATTGAAATAATCTTCGAGCCTATACAAAAAGGTAAACAATATTTATTACAAATGTTTGAAAAACGCGATGATTACCAATATTTTCATGGTGTTCATATATTACATAATTCATTAACAAAAGAAGTCATTAAAATTAAAATGAATGAATATGATATAGAAGTTGATGAAAATTATCAAAAACATGATATTTATGATATTTTAAAAGCTATTTCTCATAACTTTTATATCATAATTTGATAATTAGTTTTACAAATGGATAGAAACTTGTTATAATAATTTGGAATTTGAAATGGAGGATTGAAAAATGATATATGGATTTATTGGTGCCATTGCTGGTTTGGCTGTAGGTTTCTTTTTATCACGTTATTTATTTAGAAAACAATTAAAAAAGAATCCACCTATTAATGAGAAAATGATTCGTGCCATGTTCATGGAAATGGGTCGTAAACCTTCTGAAGCACAAATCAAAAGAATCATGAAAAGTGTTGAAGATCAGTATAGTAAGTATTAATACTTTTATTATTATGAAGATATATTTAACGCGTCATTCAAAAACTATTTGGAATAGTGAATTGAGACTTCAGGGCAGAGGAGATTCACCATTAACTGATGATGGTATTACCAATGCTTTAGCTTTAAAAAGATTTTTAAATGATTCAAAATTAAATTTTGATTATATTTATTCTAGTCCGATTAATCGTTCTTATCAAACAGCCTGTTTATTATTTGATGAATCAATAATTATTAAAGATGATCGATTAATGGAAATGGATTTTGGCGAATTAGAAGGTAAAAAGATACATGAATTAAAAGATGAAGAAAAAATTATCTATGATGATTTATGGAATCATCCTGAAAGATTTAAACATATTCCTCATGGCGAATCTTATGAAGATGTAATTGAACGATGTCTTAGTTTTTTGAAAGATTTAAATCAGCTTCCTGCGGATTCTACAATTTTCATTATGACTCATGGTATGTATTTTATTGTTCTATTAGGAACCATGCTGCATTTAGATAAGAAGGATTATATACAAATAAACAATCCTGTTGTAGATGGATGCTCTTTAACACTTGTTGAATATGATAATGATTATCATCTTATATATTATAATAAGCATGATTATTTACCTCATAAAATGGAAGATATTTATAATTAAAAAGACCTTTCGGTCCAATGTCATTAAGTTTATTTTTAAGAAATTATATGTTAATGACTTTACGGGT
>JAJQDJ010000035.1 GCA_021202205.1 Erysipelotrichaceae bacterium | reverse complement strand
AAATTAAATTTTTTTCATCTTAATTCCACTTTCTGCTTGCAATTCGGGAAATTTTCTTTCATAATATAAAATTATCAATATTCAAATAATCTTGTTATGAACTTATATTTTATTCAATAATATCTTCAGTTTTATAAATATAATACCCTTCATAATAATAGCTTGCATCTATACCTTTCATATAAACTTCCTTATCATTAATTTTATCTGTTAAAGCCTGTTTTAATAATACTTTAATTTCTATATCCTTAATTGGGCTTCTTTCCATAGCCATCAAATAATCTTCCTTATCTACCTTGCTCCAATCAATTACCTTACCTAATTCTTTTTTCAAAATAGCGTCTAACCAAATACGTGTACTTCTTCCATTCCCCTCTCTGAACGGATGAGCCACATTCATTTCTACATATTTTTCAATAATTTCATCAAAATTTGATTGAGGCATAGCCGAAACATTTTTTAAAGATTCATTTAAATACATTAATGGAGCGAAACGAAAGTTTCCTTTAGCTAAATTAACATCTCTTATTTTTCCAGCAAATTCATATATTTCATCAAATAAATAATGATGAATTTGTGATAGTCCTTTAAAAGTACCTACTTCGAAACTATCTAGCAACCCTGTTTCGTATAACTTCATCGCTTTTATCTTGCTAATTCTTTCTTCTTCACGAGCAAGTTGTGAAGAATCTGCTATATTTAATTTATTGTTTAAAGTCATATTTACCTCCCTCTTTGCATCAATTATATAAAAAGATTTTAACATTTTTTAGGGAATGTTACAACTATTATAAATATAGCTTAAAGCAAAAAAGCAGGAAAACCTGCTTAATCGATATATTGAGTAGTTATTCTTTGAGGAATATCTCTTACACTATATGTTTGATCACTATGACCAATAGCCAAACCACAACATGGTGTAAAGCCTTCAGGTATATTAAGTGAAGCAAGTATGTCTGGATTAGAGTTAATAGCCATGACGCCACCCCAAATATGACAGCATCCGAGATTTAATTCTGTACATGCTAAAGCCATATTTTGAACAATAATAGCAGCATTTGAATGAGCTACATTATCATTTGAACCATTGGTCTTAGCACTTACCAAAACAAATAATGGCGCTCCATACAAAATATTAGAATCTGGATTATGTGTCATTGCTACACCAGCTTGTTTAATTGATTCAAGAACCTTTTCGCTTGTAACAACAGTTAAATGAACATCTTCATATTTACCCATACCAACTGGAGCAGCATTAGCAGCTTTAAGGATTTCCTGTACATCTTTGTCATCAACTTTTTCGTTATTATATGCACGAATTGATTTTCGACTATATAATGTATCCAATGTATTCATTTTTATCCCTTCTTTCCTATATTTCATGGAAGTGAGATGAGCAAGTATTGCTTACAAAAATAATCTTGTTAAAGAATGGGAAACGAATGGAAATTATATGAGTATTTCTACAAACAATACTTACTTGATCTTATCTTTCATTACGGTTTATATTTTAGACCTAGAAAATAAACTGAAACTAAATTGAAATAAATTTTTATTATTGAATATCTAAAAAGTGGAAGTATTCAATACCGTTATTTGATATAATATATATAAATAAGTTGTTTTTAAAAATAAGAAGGAGATCATATGAGAAGTACATATCAAATAAAATTTGGAACATTAATAATGGAATATGATAATGATGTTTTATATAAATTACAATGTAGACCTATAAAAACCAGTATCAATGAAAATCGTACGCCATTTAGTGATGAAGTATATCAACAAGTCGAAAAATATTTATCAAGTAAACGAAAAACATTCAACATTAAATATAAATTAAATGGTACAGATTTTCAAAAGAAAGTCTGGCATGCTTTATTAGATATACCCTATGGTCAAACAAAATCATATAAAGAAATTGCTGAAGCAATCAATCGACCAAATGCAAGTCGAGCTGTAGGTAATGCTAATAATAACAATCCACTTATGATTATTGTTCCTTGTCATCGTGTTATTGGTAGTAATGGTGATTTAACAGGTTATGCTGGTGGATTAGAAATGAAGAAAGCTTTATTAGAGATTGAAAAAAATAGCACCTATTAATGAGGTGCTTTTGTTATGATTATATTTTAAAAAGATACTATTATTTATATGATTCTTTAACAAGAGTCAAATATAAGATATTCTTCACCTGATTCATTGTGTCTTTATTAAGAAATGATTCATGTAATTGACTCTTATTATAGGAAAAACCATAATCATTACGACAAATTCTTTCTAACAAGTCAGTATAATATTGTTCCCATGTTAATTATTGTGATATATCACAATAATTCCATGTATTTTCTAGTTCATCAGATAATTTTCTTTTCAATTGATTAGTTTGCAACAACAAGCACTCAAATGATTCAGGTGCAAATACAAATATATAATTGTTCAATTTGGCAATATTCATTACTAGTGAAATGAATCCACCAAAAGCAGCTCCATCGACAATCACAAATAAAGTAGATTGAGTAGATACATATTTAACTAATTCTTTTAATACATTTCCATTTCCACCAACACATACAACTTGAGTATGATAAATGTTTTCCATCTTCTGTGATCCAGAATTTGTATCTTCGGTTATAATTTTAGGTGGAAGACTTGTATCTTTGCTATATGTGTACATTTGATACATTCTGGTCAGCTTGATTTTTTCATCTGTTTCAGTTCGTAATTCATAAATACTAGATACAGCATAAGGCAAATGATTAAATTTCCCACTTCTACTTATAACTACCAAATAATTGTCAGACTTAATGAACTCTTGTTGAAATCCTCTACTATAAATATAATCAACAAAAATAATATGTTCTTTTATTTCTAGAAGATCTTTTTCCCATTTAGTAAAAGACGTGAATACCATTAAAGGTATATTCGTATCATTTTTTACAGTAATTCCTGATTTATTTCCTTGAGCTAAATAACCCTGAAGCATACGAATAAGTGTTGTTTTACCTGTTCCACTGTTTCCTTTAATCACAGTCACTTTTCGTTCAATATCTAATATATATTTAGCTCTTCTATTTTCTATTATGACAAGCGAAGAATACCACGTCCAATTGTCACCTGTTATGAAGTGACCTTTGTCAAGAAAAAAAATTCACAATTCATAATATATTTATTCAATTATGCATCAATGGCATGTAAAAGCTTCGAAAAACAAGATCTATCGACAGTTAACCAACTCTGTTATACGAGGATTGGGTACCCCTAGGCTAATGGTCAGTCGAAATAAGTTCTATAATCTTGCTGCTTGGATCATAAGCTTCCGTATAATAATGTCTGCATCACATTTTATATCACTCATGCCATAAAAGGTGGCTCGTAGATAACTAGACCTGTCTTATTCTGGCTCGAAGCTCATAGATGCCATCGATGGTTGTTTGTTTTTTCCCGATTTTTGCCACATCATATCCTTTCTTTTATATTTTATATTTTCTATATGTCAATTGTTTTTATACAATTATTATAGATTCACATCTCTATCAAATTAATTTGATTATTTCAACTATTTTGTCTATATTCTATAATATGTCCTGTTTCCATTCCCCATACAAAATATGCTAATTCCCTTGCTACTGCTGTTACCGCTACGTTTCTGTTTACTCCTCTTCTTATTCTTATCATTTTTTGATACTTTCTTTGCAATCTCTCTGTTCCTCTATCTGCACATGCTATTACATCCGTGTTTTGCCCTTTTTGTCTTGCTTTCACTCTTTTGTTTTTTTACCTGGTGTTCCCTTTACCAATGCCTTCGCACTTTCTACGAGTAATTTCCTAACTGTTGAATTCCCTTGCTTTGTGATTGGTAGATAATTGATGTTTTCTGAACTAGAACGTTGGCCTGGAGTTAATCCTACATAGTTTGCGAAAGCTTTTGCACTGGGGAAGCGATTAAAATCTGATATCTCTACATGTATTGATATCGCAGTTGCTGTATCTATACCTTTAAAGCATCTTAATTTTGATACAGGTTCTTCATATCGTACATCTAATGATATTTCGACAAGTTTATCTTCAAATCTTTCAATTTTATCACATAGGGCATCATATTCTGCTAAATAATCACTCAATATTTCTTTGTTCAATCCTTTTAATGGCAGATTATTCAACCATTTTATATGTAATTGTGTCCAATGTGATTTACCTGGATATTTGTGGCCCTGTCTCAATGTGAATGCATTAATATGCTGCTTTACCTTTTTGCGTTCAACCTTAAAATCATCTACCATTCTGATATATTCCTTAACTGCTGCATCACCTCCTTATGCTGCATATTTTAGACTATGTGGTGAGCAGCTGCCA